>NZ_JBATXN010000408.1:0-10764 GCF_049673265.1 Mycobacterium sp.
GTTCTGCATCGACCCGGCCCACGGGCCCTGCAGCATGCCGCGCCAGTCACCGAAGTACCGCCAGGTCAGCGAGTCCGGACCCAGCGGCGGGGCGTCATACCCCTCCGGCGAAACCGGGCAACCCGCCGCGACCGGGCACGCCTCAGACGTATCTTGAGTCACTGGTGAGGTTTCCTGTCCGTGTCAGTCAATCTGACTACATGCGTTGTCATTGTAGACCTTAGGAGGGATGTGGCGTCCGGTCAACGTTCGCGCCGCTGGTCCGGCGTTCCTCTGGAGGATCGCCAAGCCCTGCGGCGCGACGAACTCATCACAGCGGGGGTGCAGTTGCTCGGCGGGGAGAGCGGACCGGGAGTGACGGTGCGGGCGGCGTGCCGCCAGGCCGGGCTCACTGAGCGCTACTTCTACGAAAGCTTCACTGACCGTGACGAATTCGTTCGTGCCGTCTACGACGACGTCTGCACCCGCGCCATGTCGGCGCTGATGTCTGCGACCACCCCGCGCGAAGCGGTGGAGCAATTCGTCGCATTGATGGTCGACGATCCGGTGCGAGGCCGGGTGCTGTTGCTGGCCCCGGCGGTGGAGCCGGTACTGGTCCGCTCCGGCGCGGAGTGGATGCCCAGCTTCATCGACCTGCTTCAGACCAAACTGACCCAGATCCGCGATCCGGTGCGGCAAACGATGATCGCCACCAGTTTGATCGGCGGGCTGACCGCGCTGTTCACCGCATACCTGGACGGACGCCTAGCGGCCACCCGTGAGCAGTTCATCGACTACTGCGTAGAAATGCTGCTCAGCCGGGCTGCGACGCACTAGAGACTCACTAGGGAGGCACCTGCGGCCGACGCTTAATGACTCGCCGGATCGAAACTTGATGCTACCGGCATACACAGATATATTGACTGAAACCGACAGACACAGTAACTGGGAGGCGTGGTGCCGGATCTTCGAGACGTGGACCTGTTGCGTGAACTCGAGCCGGTTGTCGAGAAGAACATCAACCGGCATCTGAGCATGCACAAGCCCTGGAACCCGCACGACTACATCCCGTGGTCGGACGGCAAGAATTTCTATGCGCTGGGCGGCCAGGACTGGGAGCCCGGCCAGTCCAAGCTGACCGACGTCGCGCAGGTCGCGATGGTGCAGAACCTGATGACCGAGGACAACCTGCCGTCGTATCACCGCGAGATCGCGATGAACTTCGGTATGGACGGCGCCTGGGGCCAGTGGGTCAACCGCTGGACCGCCGAAGAGAATCGGCACGGGATCGCGCTGCGTGACTACCTGGTTGTGACCCGCGCCGTCGACCCGGTCGAGTTGGAGAACCTGCGCTTGGAGGTGGTGAACCGGGGCTTCAGCCCGGGCCAGAACCGTCAGATTCGAGAAGACCTGTTCGCCGAGAGCCTGTTCGACTCGATCGTCTACGTGACGTTCCAGGAGCTGGCCACCCGGATCTCGCATCGCAACACTGGTAGAGCCTGCAACGAGACGATCGCCGATAAGCTGCTGGCCAAGATCTCCGCCGACGAGAACCTGCACATGATCTTCTACCGCGACGTCACCGAGGCCGGATTCGAGATCGCGCCCAATCAAGCGATGAAGTCGCTGCACAAGGTGCTGCGCAACTTCCAGATGCCCGGCTACCAGGTGCCGGAGTTCCGCCGCAAAGCCGTGATGATCGCCGTCGGCGGCGTCTACGACCCGCGCATTCACCTCGATGAGGTCGTGATGCCGGTGCTGAAGAAGTGGCGCATCTTCGAGCGTGAGGACTTCTCCGGTGAGGCCGCCGCGATGCAAGAGGACCTGGCGGTGCTGATCAAGGAGCTCGAGATGGCCTGCGACAAGTTCGAGCTGTCCAAGCAGCGCCAACTCGAGCGTGAAGAACGCACCGGCAAGAAGGTCACCGCATCCGAGCTGCATCGCACCGAGGGCACGCTGACCCTGAGCCGGCGGTAGCCCGACCTTGCGTATCGGGCCCATCACGCTGGCCAGCCCGGTGGTGTTGGCCCCAATGGCGGGTGTGACGAACGTCGCATTCCGGACGCTATGCCGCGAGCTCGAGCAGGACCGGGTCGGAACAGTCAGCGGCCTCTATGTCTGCGAGATGGTAACGGCGCGCGCCTTAGTCGAGCGGCATCCCGTCACCATGCACATGACGACGTTCGCCGCCGACGAATCGCCGCGATCGCTGCAGCTCTACTCCGTCGATCCGGCGACCACCTACGCGGCGGTGAAAATGATCGCCGACGAAGGCCTCGCTGATCACGTCGACATGAATTTCGGTTGTCCGGTGCCCAAAGTCACCCGCCGTGGTGGCGGGGCGGCGCTGCCGTTCAAGCGGCGACTGTTCGGCCAGATCGTCGGGGCGGCCGTGGCCGCCACCGCAGGCACCGACATCTCGGTCACCGTGAAGTTCCGGATCGGCATCGACGACGACCACCACACCCACCTGGACGCCGGCCGGATCGCGGAGTCCGAAGGCGCCGCCGCTGTCGCATTGCACGCCCGGACGGCCGCTCAGCGATACTCCGGGGCCGCGGATTGGGAGCAGATCGCCCAGCTCAAGCAGCATGTGCGGACGATCCCGGTGCTCGGAAACGGCGACATCTTCGAAGCCAGCGACGCGCTGACCATGATGGCCGTCACCGGCTGCGATGGCGTCGTCATCGGCCGCGGATGTCTGGGCCGACCGTGGCTGTTTGCCGAGCTCTCGGCGGCGTTCACCGGCAGCCCGCCGCCCACCCCTCCCAATCTCGGCCAGGTCGCTGACATCATCCGCCGGCACGGAGAGCTGCTGGTCGCCCATTTCGGCGAAGACAAGGGCATGCGCGATATGCGCAAGCACATCGCCTGGTACCTGCACGGCTTTCCCGCCGGATCGGAGTTGCGACGGGCTCTGGCGCTGGTCAAGACGCGCGACGAACTCGGCGCTTTGCTGGACAAACTCGACGCCGGCGTGCCGTTCCCGATGGCGGCTGCCGGCCCGCGCGGCCGGCAGGGTTCACCCGCCCGGGTAACCCTGCCGGAGGGCTGGCTGGTCGACCGCGATGACTGCACCGTCCCGGCGGGGGCCGACATCATGCACTCGGGCGGCTAATCGCGCGCCTCCCGAGATCGCGTTTCAGACGATGTCTCAGTACGATGTGGATCTTGTTGTGTCGCGCGTCGGTGGCCAAGCCCCAACAAGCTCGACCACCCGGCATTGCGCTGATGAACGCGCACAGCATTGGGCAGCTCACCAGAACCGGAGGCCGGTAGGACATGAGTGACGGCGACTTTGGCGCCGACAAAGCCACTCCTGATGCCGCTCCCGGCCATCCGCGCGCTTTGAGTGCCAACGGTGACGATGTAGGACTTACCGCAGCGACGACGGGAACGCGAGGCGCCGCGCCGTGGGAGCGATTCGGAGCGCATTCGCACACTGTCGCCGTCGCCCACCGGTGGTCGCCGCCGCCGGCGCCAACCGAGCCCGACGACGACGGCCCACACGGCTGTCACACCGACGGCGGGCTCACCGTCGCCGAATTGATCGCCAAGATCGGCGGCTCGACCACCGAAAGGCCACGGCATCGGCGCGCGGCTCCAGATCCCGAGCCGACAGAACCGGAACTGCCTCAGCCCGACGACGGACACGACGACGCCTACGCCGTGTCCCCGGCCTATGCCTTTGCGCTCACCGACCTGGAAGTCAGCCCACCAGAGCGTCGCAGCGGCCGCGCCGACGCCGAGCAGACCACGGTCCTGCCGAAAACTCCGGCTCGGTCGCGACCGGCGCAGCCCGTCAACGACCCTGCGGCTGACGAAGATGCCATCCCGAAGGGCAATCGCAGACGCCACGCGATGCTGCGGGCCGGCCGCTTGATGGCCGCCGCCGTCGCGGCCCTGGCACTGGCGCTGACCGGCGGCGCTTGGCAGTGGAGCGCGTCAAAGAACCACCGGCTCAACATCGTCAGCGCATTGGACCCGCAGTCGCGGGACGTCGTCGACCCGAATGCGCAATACGGCGATGAGGACTTTTTGATCGTCGGCATCGACTCGCGTGCCGGGGCCAACGGCGACATGGGCGCAGGCGACACCGAGGACGCCGGCGGCGCGCGTTCCGACACCATCATGCTGGTGAACATTCCAGCGAACCGCAAACGCGTAGTGGCAGTATCGTTTCCGCGTGACCTGGCGATCACGCCGATCCAGTGCGAAGCGTGGAACCCCGACACCGGCGAGTACGGCCCGCTGTATGACCAGGACACCAAAAAGTACGGTCCCAAAAACGTCTACACCGAGACGAAGCTGAACTCGACATTCGCGTTCGGCGGGCCGAAGTGTCTGGTGAAGGAAATCCAGAAGTTGTCCGGGCTGAGCATTAATCGCTTCATCGCCATCGACTTCGCCGGTTTCGCCAAAATGGTCGACGCGCTGGGCGGCGTCGAGGTGTGCAGCACTACCCCGCTGAAAGACTACGAACTGGGCACCGTGCTGGCGCGCGCCGGACGGCAACGAATCGACTCGAAAACGGCGCTGAATTACGTTCGCGCCCGCAACGTCATCACGGAGAACAACGGCGACTACGGACGCATCAAACGCCAGCAGCTATTCCTGTCGTCGCTGCTGCGCTCGCTGATCTCCCAGAACACCTTCTTTTCGCTGAACAAGCTCAACAACGTCGTCAATACGTTCATCAAGGACAGCTACGTCGACAACGTCAAAACCAAAGACCTCGTCCAACTCGGCCAGTCGGTGCAGGGCATGTCCGCCGGCCACGTCTCCTTCGTGACCGTGCCGACCGGCGAAACCGACACAAACGGCGACGAGCCGCCGCGCACCTCTGACATGCGGGCGATGTTCGACGCGATCATCAACGATGACCCGCTGCCCGGGGAAAACGACTTGAACGCGACCTCGAGCCCGCCGACAAAGTCGCTGGCCAGCAAGGCGCCCAAGACCACCAGTCCGTCGGCCGAGCCGCATTCCGAGCAGGTGCAGGCGGTGACGGCGTCGCCGCACGACGTCATCGTGCAGGTGTCGAACTCGACCAGCAAGTCGGGGCTGGCCACCACCGCCAGCACGCAGCTGAAGCACCACGGCTTCAGGGTCAAGGCACCGGACGACTACCCGAGCTCACTGAAGTCCACCACAGTGCTCTTCTCACCCGGCAACGAACAGGCCGCCGCTACCGTCGCGGCGACTCTTTCGAATCCAAAGATCGAGCGCATCACCGGAATTGGGAAAACGGTCCAGGTGGTGCTCGGCCCAGACTTCTCGTCAGTCAGCGCTCCGCCGCCGACGGGATCGTCGGTCAGCGTCCAGATCGACCGCAACAGCAACAGCCAACCGACCAAACTTCCGGACGACTTGTCGGTGACCAACGCCGCCGACACCACATGTGAATAGCCGCAACCACGCTCGACGATTTGCATGCAAACCGCCATTCACCGCGAGTTCATACCCCACTTCATCCCGGTCCGGCGAATGAGAACGTAGGCTTGCCAATATGCGCACCGCTTACCAGGAACAGCTCGCTGAGCTCTCCGAACAGCTCGGCGAGATGTGCGGGCTGGCCGGCGCCGCGATGGAACACGCAACTCAGGCACTGCTGCAGGCAGACCTGGTGCTGGCCGAACAGGTCATGTCCGACCACGAGAAGATCGCACAGCTGAGCGCCCAGGCCGAGGAAAGCGCCTTCGTATTGCTCGCTTTACAAGCACCCGTCGCCGGCGATCTGCGCTCGATCGTCAGCGCAATCCAGATGGTCGCCGACATCGACCGGATGGGGGCGCTGGCACTGCACGTCGCCAAGATCGCCCGCCGTCGGCATCCACAGCACGCGCTGCCCGAAGAGGTCAACGGGTACTTCGCCGAGATGGGCCGATTGGCAGTGGAATTGGGCAACAGTGCACAAGAAGTGCTGTCGACCCGCGATCCGGAAAAGGCCGCGCGCATCCGCGAAGAAGACGACGCGATGGACGACCTGCATCGCCATCTGTTCACCGTGTTGATGGACCGGGAGTGGAAGCACGGGGTTGCCTCAGCGGTCGACGTGACGTTGCTGGGCCGGTTCTACGAGCGATTCGCCGATCACGCCGTCGAGCTGGCGCGACGGGTCATCTTCCAGGCGACAGGTCACTTCCCCGAAGAGGGCTCCGTAGCCACGTCGAGCTAAGCCTGATTGCCCGACTCCTCCTCATCGCGCTTCGCGTCCCCCTCGCCGCTGCGCGGCTGGGAGGTGCCCCCACTGCATCGTCGTCGAGCTAGCCGAAGCGGCCGGAGATGTAGTCTTCGGTGGCCTTCTGAGTCGGGTTGGAGAAGATCTTCTCGGTGTCGTCGATTTCCACCAGGCGGCCCGGCTTTCCGACCGACTCCAGGTTGAAAAACGCGGTGTGATCGCTGACCCGGGCCGCCTGCTGCATGTTATGGGTGACGATGACGATGGTGTACTCCTGTTTCAGCTCAGCGATCAGGTCCTCGATCGCCATCGTCGAAATCGGGTCGAGAGAAGAGCACGGCTCGTCCATCAGCAGCACGTCGGGTTGCACGGCGATGGCCCGCGCGATGCACAGCCGTTGCTGCTGACCGCCGGATAATCCGCCCCCGGGCCGGTCCAACCGGTCCTTGACCTCGTCCCACAGGTTGGCACCCCGCAGCGCGTATTCCGCGGTGTCGTCGAGCCGCTTTCGGTTGCGCACGCCCTGCAGCTTCAGCCCGGCCACCACATTGTCGCGAATCGACATGGTGGGGAATGGATTTGGTCGCTGAAACACCATTCCGATCGCGCGACGCACGCCCACCGGGTCGATCCCCGAGCCGTAGATGTCGTCGTCGTCCAGCAAAACGCTGCCGTGCATTCGGGCTCCGGGGATGACTTCGTGCATCCGGTTCAGGGTGCGTAGCACTGTGGTCTTGCCACAGCCCGACGGCCCGATAAATGCCGTCACGCTGCGGGGCAGAACCGATAGCGAAACGTCAGCGACCGCATGGAAAGCGCCGTAATAGATGTTGACGTCCTTGAGGTCTAACCGCTTAGCCACTCCAGCTCCTGCCTAGCTTCTCGGGCGCAACGAGTTTCGCCACCACCCTGGCCACCACATTAATGACGGCGATCAGCAAAATCAGCGTTAGGGCAGCGCCCCACAGCCGATCGGTAGGAATGGGGTTGGCGCCCGCGCCTGCCGAAGTTTGGTCGTACATCATGCCTGGCAGCGACCCCATGAAGCCGCTGAATATGTCGAAGTTCATCGCCTGCGAATAGCCCACCAAGATCAGCAGCGGCGCGGTCTCCCCCATCACCCTGGCCAGCGCCAACATGACGCCCGTGATGATGCCTGACAGCCCGGCCGGAAGCACAATGCGGGTGATCGTTTTCCACTTGGACACGCCCAGCGCGAAGCTGGCTTCGCGCAGGTCTACCGGGACGATCCGCAGCATCTCCTCGGTGGCACGCACGATCACCGGAAGCATCAGCAGCACCAACGCCAGCGACACCGCGAAGCCGGACCGGGGAAGGCCAAGGGTGGCGATGCACAGTGCGTAGATGAACAGCGCGGCGACGATCGAGGGCACCCCGGTGAGAATGTCCACCATGAACGTGGTCAGCTTGCCTAATCGGGTTCCGCCGCCGTATTCGACCAGATAGATGGCGACGAAGATGCCGATCGGTACGGAGATGACCGCACAGACCAGGCCCTGCAAAACCGTTCCCACGATGGCGTGGTAAGCGCCGCCGCCGGGCAGGAACGCCGTCAGCTGGGCTTGGGAATGCGTCCACCACTCGCTTGACCTGACGACCGTGAGGCCTTTGGCCGATACCGCAAAGAGCACCCAGACCAGCGGGATCAGGGCCACCATCACCGACAGCGTCACCAGCACGGTCGCCGTGCCGTTGGCCAGCCGTCGGCGCAGGCTGACGGTGGTGAATGTGCGCGCTTTGAGTGGGCGGTCCAGGATCGACGTCATCGCTTGCCCTTGCCGGCGACGGCGGCGCGGGCCATCGCATCAACCACGAAGGTGAGCAAGAACAGCACCAATCCGGCAGCGATGTAGGCCCCGGCTTTGTACGGGTTGTTGAACTCCGACGCGGTGGCCGCGATCTTGGTCGCGAACGTGTAGCCGCCGTCGAACAACGACCAGCCGAACGCCGTCTGGGTGCCGCGCAGAATGATCAGCAGCGCCACGGTTTCACCCAGGGCTCGGCCCAGACCCAACATCGCGCCGCTGATGTAGCCGGAGCGTCCGAACGGCAACACCGTGGTCTTGACCACCTCCCAGCGAGTGGCGCCGAGCGCCAGCGCAGCCTCGATGTGGCTCTGCGGCGTCTTCAAGAACACCTCGCGGGTGACCGCGGCGATGATCGGCAGAATCATCACCGCCAACACGATCCCGCCGGTGAAGATCGTGCCGCCCCCGGAAACCGACGCGTTACCGGTCGCGAAAAGGAAAAGCCCGCCCAGATGTTGGTTGAGCCAGGTCGCGAAAGGTCGCAATCGCGGCGCCAACACGTACAAACCCCAGACCCCGTAGATGATCGACGGCACAGCGGCGAGCAGGTCGACCGCATAGGAAAGCGGTGCCGCAATGCGGCGCGGTGAGTACTGGGTGAGGAAAATAGCGATACCCAGGGCCACCGGCATCGCCAGGGTCAGCGCAAACAGCGCCACTAACACCGTGACCTGAAGCAGGTTGAGTATGCCGAAATGCATCGCCGATGTATTGGTGGTGACCCAGTTGCCGCCGTAGGTGAAGAAGTTTTCCCGGTTGCGCGCCAGGGCTGGTATCGCGCGCATCAGCAGAAACACCGCGATGGCGGCGATCAGTACGACGATCAGGACGCCCGAACCCGTCGACAGGCCACGAAACAGCCGGTCACCGTGGCCGGGGTTGGTGTTGGCCCAGCGCAAGGAGCGGACAGCCGCGGACGGTGGCGTAGTTGCGGCCACGACCTCACCCGAGCCGGCATCGGCTGGATTTGGAGTCGTCACAGTGTTCCCATCGAGCAAAAGACCTCGGCCACAAGTCAATCAGATCGATCACTGGATCGCGTTGATCGCGGTGACCAGGCGCTGCTTGAACCTATCCGGTAACGGAACGTACCCGGCGGCCGAGAGACCGCTTTGCGCGTTGACGGCCGCCACCGTCAACAGCGATTTGACCGCCGCGGTGGTCGCCGGGTCGTACCCCTTGGAGCAGACGATCTCGTAGGTGGCGAGCACCAGCGGGTAGGCGCCGGCCTCTTTGGTGCTGTAAAGCGATTTCAGATTCAGTTTCAGGTCGTTGCCCCGGCCTGCGAAGGTGGCGCTGTCGATGGCCTTGCGGGCCGCGTCATCGGTGAGCGGCACCGGACCGCTGCCGGCATTGATCTGCGCGTAGGGCACACCGGCTTGGTCGGCGAAGCCTTTCTCGACATACCCGATGGCACCGGCGGTGGATTGCACGGCCTGGATGACACCGGCGGACTTCTGTGTGCCTTCACCCACGCCGCCCTGAAACTCGCTGCCGGTTCCCTTGGTCCAGCTCTTCGGCGCGGCCGCGGCCAGATACTTCTGAAAGTTGTCGGTGGTACCCGAGGAGTCCGACCGATAGATCGGCCAGATCTTGGTGTCGGGCAGCGCCACGCCGGGGTTGAGTGCGACGATCTGCGGGTCGTTCCACTCAAAGATTTGGCCACTGAAGATCTTGGCCAGGACATCAGCATTGAGAACCAGCTGCTTGACACCGTCCAGGTGGTAGGCAAGCGCGACCGGCCCGAAGACCATCGGCAGATGCCAGGCCGGATTTCCGTGGCAGCGCTCGGCGGCCGGATCGATCTGGTCGCGGCTCAGCGGTGAGTCAGACCCGGCAAAGTCCACATGCGCGGCGATGAACTGCTCGCGCCCCGCGCCTGACCCGGTCGGGTTGTATGCCAGCTGTTTACCGGAGCACAGCTGAGCCCAATCCGTATTGAACAATGCTATGGCGTTTTGCTGGGCCGTGGATCCCTCTGCGGTCAGGTCGGGCTTGCCGGCGCAATTCACGGGTCCGGTTGGTGGTGACACGCCATGCAGGTTGTTGTCGCTGCCGCATCCGGTCAATGTCAGGCCCGCGATCAGCGCTGTCGACACCGCGACCACCAGCGCTCTGCCTACCGGGTCGAGCTTCACCGATCTCGCTTTCTGAAGGATTTTGTCCACGACTCACCCTCCCGACAGGGCGTTGCGCGGCTAACCGAAAAGTATGCGGCTGGCGTAGACGGCATCCCGCAGCTACGTGAACGGCCAATGAACAGCTCAGCGAGCGCCCGGGTCGGTGCCGGTCGAGCTGGATGTGGGCGCCGCAAAGGCGGTGTCGACGCGATACTCGGTGAATCCCAGACGCCGGTAGGCAGCCAGCGCGGCGGCGTTGTCCGACTCGACATAAAGCATCACCGTGGGTTGCGCTGCGGCGGCCAGCTGCCGCGCCAGGAACGCGACGCCCACCGATGTCAGCAGCCCACCCAGACCGCTGCCCTGCGCCGACGGATCGACGCCGACGACATAGACCTCGCCCACGCCGGGCTCCTCGGGGTGCACTTTCGTCCAGTGGAAGCCGAGCAGCGCGTCCGTCTGTTCGTCGAAGGCCAGAAACAGCCCTTCGGGATCGAACCACTTTTCGGCGCGTCGCTCGGCGAGATCAGTTGCCGCCCAGCCTCCTTGTTCGGGGTGCTGTGCGAACGCGGCGTTGTTGACCCGCAGCAGTTCGGCGTCGTCATCGATGCCGGCGTAAGTCCGGATGCGTATCCCGTCGGGCACGGACGGCTCA
>NZ_JBATXN010000409.1:0-2213 GCF_049673265.1 Mycobacterium sp.
CACGATCACCTGCAGCGCCGGCTGGACGATGTTGAGCAGCGACTCGGGCACACCCAGACTGCGCAGCGGATCCAGCAGCGGCAGCTCGGTGGTCGGGATGAAATAGAACGTGGTATCCCCGTCGACCTGCTTCACGACTTCGGTCGACCCGAGCACATACTCGTCGGCGTAGGGCCCGGCCAGCGGCTCCGAGGGCGGCCAGATGGCCGGAATCTCTTCGGGCAGTGGGCCATCGCCGTAGGCGGCGTGTGCGTAGATCAGGCCGAAGAGGGAGTTCAGGTCGCTGACCGGGTCGATCGGAAACTGCGGGAAGTCAGCGGCGGTGTCGTACTGGTTGGCGATGTCGATGGTGGGGATACCGGCATCGGTCGGCTCGGCGCCGTTGAAAGGCGTCCGCGCCAGGACCCCGGGCAGATCCAAACCCACAAACCGCTCTGAAAGGCCGCCATCGGGTCGGTTCGGGTCACCGAGCACCAAGAAAGTGACGTCCGGTGGCAGCCCTCCGGCCTGGATGAGCGCGAGTTTCTCGTCGATCGCGATCGCCGCGCTCTGGGAATAGCCTTCAACGAGGTAGGGCTGGCCGGGATACTGCAATTGCTGCTGTGCCATTGCGACCTGCAGGTCCGCCACACCGTCTGGAACTGAAGTGCTGGCCAGCGATTCGGGTGTGGGGACCAGCACCGGGGTGTAGTTGGCGCCGGTCGCGGGGTCGATGTAATCGCTGATGATTCGGTCCTGCCACTCGATGCTGGGAGTTGGCGTGGCCGTGCCGCCCATCATCAACGCGTTCAGTGGATCGTCCGGATTATCCGCCCGAGAAACCGGAGCCGACACCCACGCCACCAACACCATAGAAGCGCCGGCGAGCAGCGCGATGACCACCTGCCGATGAAGCGCCACGTCGACTCCCGGGAACGATGAGACCGCGACAAACCTTACCTTAAAATTGTCTGAGAACGACAGGTTCTCGCGTCAAACGTATGATCCGGGCGCTACACAAACAGGAGCAATAACTTCTCGTCTAAGTGACGCCTCGATTGTCCTGCGCCCGGGCACCAGGCGAGACCGACTGTCGATGGGCTCGTCAAGCCGCTGCGGCAGTGGGGATTTGGTATTCGGTGTGGTCGCGCAGCATCGCCCACAAGACGTTGAGGCGTCGCCGGGCTAAAGCAAGGACCGCTGTTTGTGGTGTTTGCCCTCAGCACGTTTGCGTTCGTAGTAGGTGCGGGATGCCGGGTCGGTGCGGGCAGCGTATTGGGCGGCCAGATAGCAGGTGCGTAGGAGTCGGTGGTGGTAGCGGCGGGGTCGCTTCAGGTTCCCGCTGATGCGCCCGGAGTCACGCGGTACCGGTGCCAGACCGCAGATGCCGGCCAAGCGTCCGCGGAGTCGAACGCCTCCATGTCTCCGCCTGTCGCGGCGAGGAATTCAGCACCGAGAATGACCCCGAAGCCGGGCATGCTCAGGATGATTTCGGCGTGGCGGTGGCGGCGAAATCGCTCCTCGATCATCGTCTCGGTGTCGGCGAATTCGGTGTCGAGGGTGATCACCTCCTCTGCCAGCGCCCATAAGGCACCGATACCCTCAGGCCGCCCCGCCTGGGCGTATTGGAGTATTTTGTCCGGCGGCGAGCCACCATTGCCCGCCCCGCCGGACCAGAACATACATCGCCATCTCCGAGAAGGCCGCGCCCTCAACGTTGCTCGGCCGAATGGGGTCACCGTTCATGTCGAGGGTGAGACGGGCGACGTGTGCAACGATGACGTCGGCGCTGATCGGAAGGACGCGGTCGATCTCGTAACGCGCACCCAGGCTGCCGCGGCTTTGCTCCTTCAGCTTTTGATGGATCGCATAGAGGGTGTCGAATCCGTGCACGGTTGCCCCGTAGGGACTTCCCCACGCGATGTCGGAACTGAACTGCCGGTCAGTGATGTCGGCGTCGTGGTGATCCCAGCCGGTTTGCAGCTGAGCAACGAGCGCTTCGACGACGGCTCGAGCCTCACCGCTGTCGTCTGGTTGGGCGATCTCCGGACGTGGCAGAGACACTTCGAACCCCTTCTTTCCGTCGCGAGCACCTCCACCCATACACCTATGGGCGGCGATCCAGGATCTGTTCGACGAGTTCCCCTCGGTCGAAATCGCAGGCTGGTTGCAAGGATTGCAGGATCACGGATGTAGCGTGACGAGCGTGAACTTCTTCCGTGTGTATTCTTCGG
>NZ_JBATXN010000410.1:0-3126 GCF_049673265.1 Mycobacterium sp.
CTGTTCGCTGAGCCGGGCGAGAACTTCCTTGCTGGTAACACCGAGTTCCTTGGCTAACTCGTGTACGCGGGCCTTGCCTGCCACTACATCTCCTGTCTATGAGGCGACAGCGGTGGTAGGCCGCGCCTCGGGTTTAGCTATGACGCATGGTCATCGGGACTTCACGGTGTGCTCATGTTCTTTGCTACCTGTTCTGTTGGCGGGTGCGTCGAGCGTGTTGACATGCTCGACCACCGCTGATGCGTCCGGTGCTCCGGTGACCCGCAACGCTCGCGCGAACGCTCGCCGCCGGATCGCTTCGTGTGCGCACTTCGAAGTGGGATGCAGCCACGCACCCCGCCCCGGAAGATTACCTGCCAGGTCAACGGTCACGACACATTTACCGTTCCCGCTCGACACAGCCACCACTCGAAGCAGTTCGACGGCCAACTCTCGCTTTCGGCAACCGACACATGTCCGCACCGGTCCCTCGATGCGGCGATGCGCTCGTGTGTCAGCGGCCGAAGTCTCGCGCTGGATCACGGCTTAGTCTACCCACACCTAACTGGTGGTCAGAACCACCCGCGACTGGGCTGGGATTGGCCGGCTAGCGGTCGAGCAGTCAGAAGAGCCCAGCCAGATCCGTCAGCCCGCCGGAGTCGAGGGCGGCCCCGCCCGCCGCGTCGGCCGGAATGTCCCAGAGCGGAATGGGCGCATTGAACAGCGTGAGGGTGTCCGATGTTGCTATGCCCGGGTTATTGACATAGTCATTCCCGAACAAGACCAAGGTGCCGAAGTCGATCCCCGGGATCCCCGCGAATGTGACCAACTGGCTGTTGGACTCCGTTGCCCCATCGGCCAGGCCCGAGTAGGTGCTGTTTGAGACCACGTCCTCGTTGTTTTCGAAGAACAGCGGCGGCAAAGTCGATCCAAAATAGGGGGTCTCGAATGTGCTGTGGGTGTCGGTAAACGACCCGATCACGGTGTTGCTGTTGTTCACGACCTGGTAGGCGTCGTCTTCCTGGTGGTAGGAGAAAAGCGGAAAAACAGGGTCATTGACGACATTCGTCGGTAACCCGATCGGCCCTCTCAGTCCCGTAATGTCCAACAGCTGATCATCATCCGCGTAGGCGGCGGCGCTGGTTAATAGTGCTGCAGCCAAAGCGGCGCTGGCAGCCGTGCCCGGGGCGAGGAAAGCGTTGCGAAGATTCATGTGAAGCTCCAATCGGGCTCATTTCTGTGAGCAACCTGAGCTTAAGCACATCAGACGATAAGAGTGGACGCGATCGACAACTGACGCACCGCCAGTAAACAGGGCTGCGGGACGTGGCTAGCGGTCGTGCGCCATGCCGTGCGGGGCGCCGTGTTCGTGGTGGTCGGCGGGCTGGTCGGGCGAATCCCCGCGGATGTCAATCCGCCATCCGGTGAGCCGCGCCGCCAGCCGCGCGTTCTGGCCCTCCTTGCCGATGGCCAGCGACAGCTGAAAGTCGGGCACTACCACCCGAGCAGCCCGGGCGTTCTGGTCGATCACAGTCACCGAGACCACCTTGGCCGGCGATAATGCGTTGGCGACGAACCGGGCCGGGTCCTCGTCGTAGTCGATGATGTCGATCTTCTCCCCGGACAGCTCACTCATCACGTTGCGCACCCGCTGACCCATCGGGCCGATGCAGGCGCCCTTGGCGTTCAGGCCGGGAAGCCGGGAAGCGACCGCGATCTTGGAGCGGTGGCCGGCTTCGCGGGCCACCGCGACAATCTCTACCGAACCGTCGGCGATCTCGGGGACTTCCAGCGAGAAGAGCTTGCGCACCAAGTTGGGGTGAGTGCGGGACAACGTGATCACGGGCTCGCGCGCACCGCGACTTACTCCCACCACGTAGCAGCGCAGCCGTTCACCGTGCTCGTAAACCTCGCCGGGAACCTGTTCGGCCGCGGGGATCACGCCCTCAGACCCCTTGGTCTCGCTGCCCATACGGACCACGACGAACCCACGGGCATTGGCCCGGCTATCTCGTTGCACCACACCGCCAACAATCTCGCCCTCATGGGTGGAGAATTCGCCGAATGTGCGCTCGTTTTCGGCGTCGCGGAGCCGTTGCAGCATGACCTGCCGTGCGGTGGTGGCCGCAATCCGCCCGAAGCCCTCCGGGGTGTCTTCCCATTCGCTGAGCACATTGCCGTCTTCGTCGACATCGCGGGCGAACACCTGGACCGCGCCAGTTTTGCGGTCGATCTCGATGTGCGCCTCGGGCTGATGGCCTTCGGTGTGGCGGTAGGCGCTGAGTACCGCGGCCTTGACGTCCTCGAGCAGGTCGTCGAAGGAGATTCCCCGTTCCACAACAATCGAGTGCAGAGCGGCCATGTCGATGTTCATGTTGCGCCCTCCGCACTCCGACTGACCGCCGCCAACTCAAGTTCTCGTTTTGAAGGTGGCGAAAACTCAATCTGGACAACAGCTTTGGCGATCTCCCCGATAGGTACCGGATGCACCGTCCAGTCACGGGCCCGGTCGTCGCGGACCACTAGCCGCAGCGTGCCGTCAGAGATCTCGCCGACTCGGCCGGTGACAGTCGTTCCGTCGGCCAGTGCAATTTCGACCTTGCGGCCCCGCGCCCGACGGAAGTGCTTCTCGCTGGTCAGCGGCCGGTCCACCCCGGGCGAGCTGACTTCCAGAACGTAGCGACCATCGATGCCGTCGACAGCATCCAACACGGTCGACGCCGAACGGGACAGCTCAGCGATGGTGTCCAAGTCGAGTGCGGTGTCGCCGTCGGCAATGACCGTTATCCGCGGCGGACGCGCCCGCGGGTCGATGACGACGTCCTCAATTTCATAGCCTGCGCGCGCGAACTCACCATCGAGTAGCTCGATCACCTGCGTCTGTGACGGTAGCCCGATGGCCACGGCGAGCTCCTCATCTTGAGTTGTGCGGTCAGGCGGCCCGCCGGTTCGCAGTGATGAACGTTCCCGGTGAACCAGCCATTAACGATACGCCAGGAAACCGCTATCAGCCGTGATAGCGACCGGGTCAACCAGCGTCATAGCCGGGCCGTCCAACCCGCTGGCCCAGCAATGGCAGGATGTTGCTGTGCCACCCGCGCTGCCCACTGTCAGGCCGATCAGACCGGTTTTCAGCAGGCGACAGGT
>NZ_JBATXN010000411.1:0-1601 GCF_049673265.1 Mycobacterium sp.
ACTCCGCTGCGAGGGCATACGCAGCATTGAGCACGTAGCGGGCACGCTTACGTTCGCGGCCTTTACGGCTGGCCTTGCGATAAGCCTTGCGGGCCTTGCTGTTACCGGCCATCGCGTCGAGTTCGGCCGCGGTGATGACGTTTCGGGCCTCCTCTGGGGCCATCACGTCGCGGACAAACCCCTGTTCCCGTTTCACCGTCAACTTGTAAACCCGCGCAAGGATTACGAGCGCAATGACGATCACCGCGACGAGCAGCCCGATCAGCTTCAGCCCGCTGGGCCCGGCGACGGCGCCCAGCGAGTCCCATGTCCCGTGCAGCAGCATCGGTATCGCGACCAAAAGCAAACCCCGCCCGACTTTGCGTGGTTCGGCGGGCCGGCCCAGCAGATAAACCAGACCGGCGCCGAAGATCGCGCTGTAAAGAATGTGCGCGGCAACGCCACTGACCATACGAAGAACGATCGTGCCTATCGACGCGCCAACTTGATTCGCGCCGAACTGGGTGCCGGCCGAGGTCATCGCGTAGGTGATGTCCTCGACGATCTGGAATCCCAGGCCGATGAACGCGCCCAGGATGAACCCGTCGAACGCGGTTCTTACTTGCCGTGGCGCCAACGCAATCAGCAGCAGCAGACCCGAACCTTTCGCCCATTCTTCGGTGAACGGTGCGGCTAACCCGGGACCCCAATTCAGCGCCCACACCTGGCCAAAGGTCTTGCCGTACAAGGCGAGTATCGCGTCGTTGGCGTTTGCCGCCATCGCACCGGTGGCCGCGAAGCCGCCCCACAAAAACGCGACGACCATGAGTTTGGCGGGCAGTTTGGCGTAGTGGTCGATGTGTTGGGCGAACCACCAGAACAGTGCCGCGTAGATCGCGAAAGACGTCACCGCCAGCCCGATCGCCTCGCCGTAAGCGTCGTACTCGAGGGCGAGCGTGGAGATGAAGACCAAGAATCCGATCCCGACCAGCAGCAGATATCCCCAGAATGCCAAGTTGCGTGGCTGGTAGAAGACGAACCGCCTGCCCCACCCGGAGCGGTCCAGCGCTACATCGCGTGCACGATCAAGTTCAGAAAGCGTGGTCGTTGTCACCGCTTCCCTCTCCGATTTGGCTGATGCTGCCGATCATCCGCAAAACCGTGGCCGTGGGTTCCGCACCGACATCAGACGGTCCGGTCGCCACGGCTTCAACACCTCGTCCCCCGAAAACGAAGGCGGCGATGACGCCGACGGTGTGGGGTCCGGTGATCCCGACTCGCGCGCCCTGCTTGCCCTGATTGGTGATGATGGTGGTCGGCGCGCCGGTCACGTGAACTCCGCGACCGCGGTTGAGAGCCTCGGACGTTGTCTCGATTTGGTCGAGCAGCTGGTTGGCGTCTCCGCGGAATAGTCCGGTTCGGACCGTGAATTTCATGGCCCCGTCCTCGACGGTCGCGGTCGCCGGGTACTCACCGGACAACGGCGCGTGCCCGGCGCGCAGGCCGGAGGTGATGCCCCAGCCGGCCTCCGGAACGAATGTCACCTTGCCTTCGAGCTCCAGAACATCGCCCGCTTTGACGATGTCGTGGTAAGGCACGGTGGCATTGACGATGGGTAACAC
>NZ_JBATXN010000412.1:0-4543 GCF_049673265.1 Mycobacterium sp.
GCCTGCACGGCTGCGGCGCGGCGAACGTGGCAGCGTTGCGGCGCCGCGGGGTCACCGAGATCCGGTGAGGCCGCCAGGTTAGTGCGCGGCCCCGACCAGTTCCTGACCGCGCATGCGCTGCGAGATCACCTGGGTGATGCCGTCGTCGCGCATCGTTATGCCGTAAAGCGCGTCGGCGACCTCCATCGTCGGCTTCTGATGGGTGATCACGATCAGCTGCGACTGGGCTCGCAGCTGTTCGAACAAACCAAGCAGCCGGTGCAGGTTCATATCGTCGAGCGCCGCCTCGACCTCGTCCATGACGTAGAACGGCGACGGGCGGGCCCGGAAGATCGCCACCAGCATCGCGACCGCGGTCAGGGCCTTCTCGCCGCCGGACAGCAGCGACAGCCGCTTGATCTTCTTACCGGGCGGACGAGCTTCCACCTCGATGCCGGTGGTCAGCATGTCGTCGGGATCGGTAAGCCGCAACCTGCCCTCACCGCCGGGGAACAGGGCGGCGAAGACGCTAGTGAACTCGCGTTCAACGTCGGTGTAGGCGTCGGAGAACACCTGCAGGATGCGGGCATCGACGTCGGCAACGACGTCAAGAAGATCCTTGCGTGCGGCCTTGACGTCCTCGAGTTGGGTGGAGAGGAAGTTGTAGCGCTCCTCCAATGCAGCGAACTCCTCGAGCGCCAACGGGTTGACCCGGCCCAGCTCGGTCAGCTCTCGATCGGCGCGTTTGGCGCGACGCTCTTGGGTGGCCCGGTCGTAGGGCATGGGCGCCGGGGCGATCACCTGCTCGCCGCGTTCGCGGGCCTGCTCGTATTCGGCGAGCTCAAGCTCGGTCGGCGGCAGCGGGACGTCCGGGCCGTATTCGGCGACCAGGTCGTCGGGCGCCATCCCGAACTGCTCGAGCACTGTCTGCTCAAGCTGCTCGATCCGCAGCGCCGCCTGCGCCTTGGCGACCTCGTCGCGATGCAGCGACTCGGTGAGCGCGGCGATCCGGGCGCCCAGCGCGTTGACCTCTTCGCGAACCGCCGCCATGGCCGCGGAGCGTTGCTGGCGTTCGGCGGCGAGCACGTCGCGGTTGCGCGACGCGGCCGCGACGACCTGATCGAGCCGCCCGGCAAGCCGCCGTCCGGCGTCGGCCACCGACGCGGCCACCGCGGCAGCATGCTCACGCGCGGCCCGGGCCTGCTGGGCACGCAACCTCGCCTCGCGTTCCGCGGCGGCAGCGCGACGCAGCGAATCGGCGCGCCCGCGAACGGCATTGGCGCGCTCCTCGGCGGTACGCACCGCCAACCGGGCTTCCACTTCGACACCGCGGGCCGTCTCGGCAGCCGCCGCGATCTGTTGGCGGACCTCTGCGTGCCTTGGCTCGGCCGCGACGTGTCGGTTCTGTTCAACGTTGCGCAGCCGGGTTTCGAGCTCACCGAGTTCGGCCAGCGTTTCGGCGCGCCCGGCCTCTAGTTCCTCACGTTGCCGCAGCAGCCTGTGCCACTCCTGCTCAGCGGCGCGGGCGTCCTGTCCAAGCCGGCCGAGCTGCTCGTAGATCGCCGAAATCGCGGCGTCGGATTCGTTGAGGGCGGCGAGCGCCTGCTCGGCGGAGTCCTGACGAGCGGTCTGCTCGCTCAGCGCGCCGGACAACGCCGCGCCGAGCTGGCTGGCCTGCGTCTCGGCTGCGGCCAGTTCGCTGCGCGCCTTGGTGATTTCGGACGTGATTTCCAGCGTGGACGGTTTGCGATCGGAGCCGCCGCTGACCCAGCCCGCACCCACCAGGTCGCCGTCGCGGGTCACCGCGCGCAGCCGCGGGCGGGCGGCCACCAGATCCATCGCCTCGGTGAGATTGCCGACCACTGCGACGCCGGAGAGCATGGCGACCATCGCGCCGCGCAGCCGCGTCGGCACCTCGACGAGGTCGAGCGCCCAGCGCGCGCCGTCGGGCAGAGCACCCGCCGGCGGCAATTCCTCGGCCGGCCAGTCGCTGAGCACGATCGCCGCGCGGCCGCCGTCGGCCTGCTTCAGCGCGTTCACCGCCGAGGCCGCCGCGCTGAAGCTGTCGGCGGCCAGCGCATCGGCGGCCGCGCCGAGGACGGCGGCAAGCGCAGCTTCATAACCCGACGCCACGTCGACCAGCTTCGCGAGCGACCCGAAAAGCCCGGCGCCACCGCGGTTTCGGGTAAGCCAGTCCGCCCCGTCTTTACGTTCGAGCGTGGTAGACAATGCCTCGATCCGGGCTCGCAGCGAAGCTACCTGACGTTCGGCGCCACGCTCAGCTGATTGCAGCTCGGCAACCCGTTCGTCGGCCAATCGCAACGCCACCACCATCCGGTCGTGGTGCTCATCGAGGCCGACTTCACCTTGGTCGAGCTCGCCGACCTGACCCTGCACGGTTTCGAACTCCACCTTCGCTTGGTGGGAGCGGGCGGCGGCTTCCTCGATGCGCTCGGAGAACTTGGCCACGCTGTCATCGATCGACTCGACGCGCGCCCGCATCGTCTCCACCTGGCCGGCCAGCCGGGCCAATCCCTCGCGGCGGTCTGCCTCTGCTTGCACGGCCGCCAGGTGTGCTTGTTCGGCTTCGGCGGCGCGGCGCTCACGGTCGGCCAGCTCGGTTCGGGCGGCGTCGAGCCGGGTGCGGGTGGCGGCCAGCTCGGCCAGCAGCTGCTGCTCGGCGGCCGCGACCTGTTGGGCCTCGGCCTCCAACGCGTCGGGGTCGGGGCCGCCGGTCGTGGCCGGCTCGACGTCCAGGTGCTGAGCACGCTCGCTGGCGATGCGCACGGTCGCGCTCACCCGTTCGGCCAACGCGGACAACCGAAACCACGTCTGCTGCGCCAATTCGGCGCGCTCAGAAAGGCTGGCCAAGGCGTCTTCATTGGCGGCCAGCTCGTCGGACGCGACCGCCATCCGCGCCGCAGCCTCATCGTGGTCGCGGCGCAACGCCGCCTCGGCCTGGTTGGTGTCGTTCAGCTCGGCCTGCCGGGTGACCACGTCGTCGGCGGCCAACCGCAGCCGGGCGTCGCGCAGGTCAGCCTGGATGGTCTGGGCGCGGCGGGCCACCTCCGCCTGCCGGCCCAGCGGTTTGAGCTGGCGGCGAAGTTCGGTGGTCAGATCGGTGAGCCGAGCCAGGTTCGCCGACATCGACTCCAGCTTGCGAACGGCTTTTTCTTTGCGCTTGCGGTGTTTGAGCACACCGGCGGCTTCCTCGATGAATGCCCGACGATCCTCCGGCCGCGATTCCAGGATCTCGTTGAGCTTGCCCTGCCCGACGATGACATGCATTTCACGGCCGATGCCAGAGTCGCTCAGCAGCTCCTGGACATCCATCAAACGACAACTGCTGCCGTTGATTTCGTATTCACTGGCGCCGTCGCGAAACATCCGGCGGGTGATCGACACATCGGAGTACTCGATCGGCAACGCGTTGTCGGAGTTGTCGATCGTGACGGTCACCTCGGCGCGGCCCAGCGGGGCCCGCGACGACGTCCCGGCGAAGATGACGTCTTCCATCTTGCCGCCGCGCAGCGTTTTGGCACCCTGCTCCCCCATCACCCAGGCCAGGGCATCAACCACGTTGGACTTGCCCGACCCGTTGGGTCCGACCACTGCGGTGATGCCCGGCTCGAACCGCAGAGTCGTCGGCGAGGCGAAGGATTTGAAACCCTTCAGCGTCAGGCTCTTGAGGTACACGGCGTGCCAGACTACCGCTCGGTGAAGCCGTTGATCGGTTCGCCGCGCGGCGACCAATCGGCAACTACCTTGTCGACGTGGCCTGGCGTTTTTCCACTCTGCAACACGCGCCACAACTGTTCACACGCGTCACGCGAGCCCTGCGCGACGACCTCCACCCGGCCGTCTGACCGGTTGGCCGCGTACCCGGTCAGGCCTAGTTCCAGCGCACGGCATCGGGTCCACCAACGAAACCCGACGCCCTGCACGCGACCGTGCACCCAAGCGGTCAACCGGACGTCAGGCTGGGTTTCTTGAGACATCGGCTACCTCGAAGCTGACTGTGGTACCTGATTTGAGTGTGCGACCCACCGTGCATACCTGGTCGACCGCGCGCTCGACGACCGTCAACACCCGTGCCTTCTCGTCGTCGCTCAAGCCCGAGAGGTCGATCTCGAGGGTCTCTTGCAGCAGCGGATAACGCTCCTGGTCGCGGTCAGCCTCGCCGGAAACTCGCACGGTCGCCTGGTAGTCGTCGCCGAGCCGACGGACCAACGGCAGGTCGCTGGACATCGCGCTACACGCCGCGAGAGCGATCTTCATCAGCTCGCCGGGGGTGAACACGCCGTCGACGTCCTCGGAGCCGATGAGTACCTGCGCGCCGCGCGAGCTGTTCCCGGTGTAGCGACGCACCCCGGTGCGTTCCACCCACAGTTCGGTCATGGGTTTCTTTCTACCGGGCGGTCGGCAGTATTACCGCCGCGGCCGCGGCTGGCATCGCGGGCAGTAGAACGACGAGCGGTTCATGAACTTCTCCCGGTGGATCACCGCGCCGCAGCGCCGGCAGTGTTTGCCTTCCCGCCCGTAGACGTCGAGAGACCGGTCGAAG
>NZ_JBATXN010000413.1:0-4029 GCF_049673265.1 Mycobacterium sp.
CGACCACATCCTCCATGATCATCAAGAAGTCGGATCCTTCTTCATCGATGATCGCGGTGTACACCATTGGGTGATCAAGTGGCAGAACAACTCCCGAGCTAAACAGCCGAGGTTCATGAAACAGCCCGCTGGTAAGCGCGACAAGCTCAACGTGTGCCGGATCCGCTGCCTTGGCGAACACGGTGGCGGGCCCGGAGCCGGCGGAATACGTCAGCTCTAGCCGGGCACGCCGATTGGTGCCGTCGTCGCGCAGCACCACCGCGACATCGCTGACCACGGCGTCGGGATGATGGGCACGTATCGCGTCCGTCATCCACGCAGGCGTGATCTCCTCCCAGCCAGGTGGAATGGCTAACTCGGCGACCGTCACGGCTATTTCAGACAACTTCCCGCGTCGATGGGCAGCGTGACACCCGTGAGGTAGCGCGCCTCGTCGGAGGCGAAGAACAGCACGGCATTGCTGACGTCTTGCGGCTCCACCCAGGGAATTGGCAGGGTGTGGAACAGCTGACAAATGGGAGCCATGTCGTCTGGACCGGGATTCTCCAGATCCGGGCGGAACATCTTGAAGGTGCCGTCGTTGTGCAGCATTGGTGTTTTCACGTGGGTCGGGTGCACCGAGTTGACGCGAATCATGTGCTGCCCCAACTCAACCGCGAAAGCCCGCATCAGCCCGACGACTCCATGCTTGGCCGCGACGTAGTGGCCGGTGTGCGGGTAGGCCTTGAGTCCGCCGACCGAGCTCGTCAGGATGATCGAACCGCCGCGGCCACCCGCAAGCAGATGCGGCACACCGGCTTTCACGGTTTTCCATACCCCGGCCAGATTGATGTCGATCATCTCTGTCCAGTCTTCTTCGCTGGTCTTGTCCAGGGTGTCGCCGCCGTTGCCGATCCCTGCGTTGGCCACGATGATGTCGAGCCGGCCGAGTTGCTCCACGCCGTTGTCCAGCGCGGCTTTCAGTGCCTGGTAGTCGCGGACATCGACCTCAGCCGTGAAGATTCTGCGGTTCTGGCCCTTGACGAGGTCGGCGGTCTCCGCTAGATCCTCCGGCGTCGACGCCGGGATCGCGGTGTCTGTAACGCCTTCGCGGATGGGCTTACAGATATCCACCGCGATGATGTCGGCACCCTCCTGGGCCAATCGCACGGCGTGCGAGCGGCCCTGCCCACGTGCCGCGCCGGTGATGAACGCGACCTTGCCTTCGACTCGACCCGCCATCGTTACCTCATTTCCCTGATTTGTGTTTGGCTCAGCCGAGGACCGCCGGCATTGCCTCCCAGCCACGCACGGTGGACGTCGGAGACAAGGTGGCGTTGCTGAGGTCGACCTCCCATTCGGGGAAGCGCTTCAAGATCTCTTCGAGTGCGATCCGCCCCTCCAGCCGCGCCAGTGCCGAGCCGAGGCAGTAGTGGGTGCCGACGCTGAAGGCGAGATGTTGGCGCGGCTCGCGATGAATGTCGAAAACGTCGCCGTCCGGCGGGAATTGACGGTGATCGCGGTTAGCCGCGCCGATGAGCATCATCATGGCGCTGCCCTCCGGCACCGTCTGCCCGTAATAGGTGACGTCGCGGGTCACGTAGCGCGCCACGTGCGGAGCCGGCGGCTCGAAGCGCAGCAGTTCCTCGATGGCCTGGGGGATAAGCGCGGGGTTTTCGGCCAATTCCCGTCGCTGATCGGGATGCTCGGCCAGTACTTTGCCGGCCCAGCCGATCAGCCGGGTCGTGGTCTCATTGCCTGCGCCGGAGACCACGCTGACGTAGGTGAGCAGCTCTTCGCGCGTCAGCCGCCGGGTTATCCCCTTCTCGTCTTCGAACTCGACGTTCAACAGGTCGGTCATGATGTCGTCGGACGGGTGATGGGCTCGCCACTCGATGAATTCGGCGAAGAAGTCACCGGCGTTCATGCCGTCTGCTGCCAACGTCATCGGCTTGCCGGCCTCGGTGCGCATCTGCGCATTCGCCAAATCGCGCGCGGCTTCCTGATACTCCTCGGGCACACCGAGCAGCATGCCGATCACCCGCATCGGCATCTGTGCGCCGAGGTCTGCGACAAAGTCAAAACCCGACGTGCCAATCAGCGGATCCAAACTGCGAGCGCAGAATTCGCGGATCTTCGGTTCCAGATCGTTGATCTTGCGCGGCGTGAACATCCGAGCCAGCAATTTGCGGTGCACATCGTGGATGGGGGGATCCTCGAAGATGAGCACACCCGGCGGCATGTCCATGTTGGCCTTGATCAGCTCGATGATTGCGCCACGGGCCGAGCTGAAGTTTTCATGATCGACGATCGCCCGGTCAACATCGGCGAAGCGGCTCAACGCATAAAAGTCGTGCTGCTCGTTGTAATACAGCGGTGCTTCTTCACGCAGCGCGCGAAACGCCAAGTAAGGATCGGCATTGATCTGCACGTCGTACGGGTCGTAGTAGACGCCGGCAGTGACTGTCACAGGGCCTTACCTTTCGAAGCCGATCGCATCCGCATTGTTGATAGCTCTGAGCCTGCGGCAACTCTGTCATCGGCGGCCCCCGGGTGTCAACGTGGGATCCGTTTTCGCTACCCAGGATTCTCGAAAATAGAGAATTACATTCTCCACCTGGCGTTGAATGTGCGATATGCGAACGAGATAATGCAGTTCTCGAGCTAGTCGCCGACGAATCCGCGTGAGCAGAAGTCCCACACTTCGTCGGCGCTGATGGGATGCACAGTCGCGTCGTCGGAGCTGCTGGACTGCGCGATGAACATCACCGTCTGCATCGCCATTGCGGCCATCCGCCGTGGGTTGACGCCGGTTCGCAGCTCCCCGGCGGCGCTTGCTGCCTCCATCAGCTCGGCGAGCAAAGCAAGAAGCGGCGCGTGAGCAATCTTGACCTCGGCCGGATGCGAAACCAGCAACCTCGGTGCGAAGTCCGTGAACAGCGGCCGTTTCGCGGTCGGGTCGGGTCGCGAAGCTTCGAACAGCAACTCGACTGCCACCCGCAACCGGTCAATGGGGTCGGAGTGGTTTGCGGTGGCGGCCCTAATCTGATCGGCCGACCGGCTCAAAGCGTCTTCGAACAGCGCGAGCAGCAGTTCATGCTTGCCGTCAAACTGCAGGTAGAAGCTTCGCAACGACTGCCGCGAGCGGTCGACTACCTCTTGCACGGTAAAGTCCGTGCTGCCCTTCTCGATGATGATGGCCTGGGCCGCGTCGAGGAATCGTTGGACGCGCTGGGCCGCGCGCAGCTTCGCCGTCTTGATCGATCGCTCGACAGCACGCTGCTTCCAGGCCGGCTCTTCGCTTGGGCTGGTCAACGAGGGCTCAGCAGATTGCCGCGAGGGGAGAACATGATTGGACTCTACCGGAGAACGTCGTGTCATTGCGGAGCTAAACCCCCTCAGGGACGACGTGTCTGAGATTGTAACTTTCTTACCGCGAGAATACTATTCTCTCGCTGCTCTCCAGGGAAGCAGAACGCCAAACGCGGCTAAAGATTGGCCAGTCGCGGCGCGGACCGCTCGGCCCGCAGTGTCGCGCCAGCCGCCCGGGTCAGCTCGCGTGCGCTGCCGAGCATGCCGTCCAGCACCAGCGAGCGTTTGACGTGGCGGTGCAGGTCGTGCTCGGCGGTGAATCCGATACCGCCGAGCACCTGCTGACAGTGCCGTGCCGCGGTCAACGCGGCCTGGCCCGCCGCGGCCTTGGCGAGCAGGAAGCCCAGATCGTCGGGCTCGGCGGCGGCGGCAACCAGCGTGGCCTCCGCGCCTTCGACGGCAACCAATGTCTCGGCCAGCCGATGCCGGATGGCCTGGAACGAGGCGACCGGCTTGCCGAATTGCATGCGGTCTAATGCGTGCTGGCGCGCCAGTGCCAGCATGGTGCGGCTGGTGCCCACCAGCCACCAGCCCAGCGCGTGCCGGCCGGCAGCGAGAGGCAGCGAATCGCCTTGAGGCACACGGCGTATCGGGAGATCGCCGCCCAGTGCTGAGCTGGCTTGGTCGGTGCGCTCCCAAACCACCCAGGAGCCACCCGCGAACGGTAGCGGAACGGTA
>NZ_JBATXN010000414.1:0-3227 GCF_049673265.1 Mycobacterium sp.
CAGCTGGCTGCCTGCGGAGCTGCGTCCCGCACGGCTCCGGCAATCGGCGCAGGCGAGCACTGCGGACGAGCCGGATTTCGCAAGCTCAGCCACCATCCGGTAGCCTGAGGCGGTTGCCGACGCAGGCGACCCTCCTGCCACGGAAAAGACCGTGGCCGTAGACGACCATAGGAGGTGATGAGGTTCCCATGCGTCCATACGAAATCATGGTCATCCTTGACCCAACCCTTGACGAGCGCACCGTTGCCCCGTCGTTGGAGACCTTTCTCAACGTCATCCGCAAAGACGGCGGCACGGTGGACAAGGTCGACATCTGGGGCAAGCGCCGGCCGGCGTACGAAATCGCGAAGCATGCCGAGGGCATCTACGCGGTGATCGACGTCAAGGCCGCGCCCGCGACGGTGTCCGAACTCGATCGTCAGCTCAGCCTGAACGAGTCGGTGTTGCGCACCAAAGTTATGCGCACCGACAAGCACTGATTGACGACGATGCAGTGGGGGCAGCGCGATGAGGAGGAGTCGGTCAATCAAGCACCAGCGACCTGTTGGCGAATGACCGCGCCACGTCGGAGCCGTTGCGTAGGCTCTGCGACAGCATGCTCATGACCACCCACCCGCCGACTTCGGCGGGACCACGAGGACCAGGAGGTCACTGTGGCTGGTGACACCACCATCACCGTCGTCGGAAACCTGACCGCTGACCCCGAACTGCGGTTCACCCCGTCCGGCGCCGCCGTGGCGAACTTCACGGTGGCCTCGACACCGCGGATCTACGACCGGCAGAGCGGGGAGTGGAAGGACGGCGAGGCGCTGTTCTTGCGGTGCGCCATCTGGCGTGAGGCCGCCGAGAACGTGGCCGAGAGTCTTACGCGGGGCTCGCGGGTGATCGTGCAGGGCCGGCTCAAGCAGCGCTCGTTCGAGACCCGCGAGGGCGAGAAGCGCACCGTGGTCGAGGTCGAGGTCGACGAGATCGGCCCATCGCTTCGCTACGCGACCGCCAAGGTCAACAAGGCCAGCCGCAGCGGCGGCGGCGGTGGTGGCTTCGGCGGCGGTGGTGGCGGTGGCGGAGGCCAGCGTCAGCCGGCCCCGACCGGCGGCGAAGCCGCGGGAACCGGTGATGACCCATGGGGCAGCGCTCCGGCCTCCGGCTCGTTCGGCGGCGGCGACGACGAACCACCCTTCTAACTTCAGAACCAGAGAACGAAAGAGACACACATGGCTAAGTCCAACAGGCGGCGACCGGCACCGGAAAAGCCGATCAAGACACGCAAGTGCGTGTTTTGCTCGAAAAAGGGCCAAGAGATCGACTACAAGGACACCCAGTTGCTGCGTACCTACATCAGCGAGCGCGGCAAGATCCGCGCGCGTCGCGTCACCGGAAACTGCGTGCAGCACCAGCGCGACATTGCGATCGCGGTGAAGAATGCCCGTGAGGTGGCGCTGCTGCCGTTCACCTCCTCTTCGCGGTAAACGGCTCACGCAGAACGGAATTGACAGACAAATGAAGCTCATTTTGACCACCGATGTCGACCACCTCGGTGCGGTCGGCGACACCGTCGAAGTCAAAGACGGATATGGCCGAAACTTTTTGCTCCCCCGCGGCCTGGCCATCGTCGCATCGCGCGGCGCGCAGAAGCAGGTTGACGACATTCGCCGGGCACGTGATTCCAAGCAGGTGCGAGACCTGGAGCACGCCAACGAAATCAAGACGGCGATCGAGGCGCTCGGCGCGGTTGCTCTAACCGTGAGGACCGCTGGCGACTCGGGCAAGCTGTTCGGGTCGGTGACGCCCAGCGACGTCGTTGTCGCGATCAAAAAAGCAGGCGGACCTAGCTTGGACAAGCGGATCGTCCGATTGCCCAAGGGCTCGATCAAGGCCATCGGCAACCACGCGGTCACGCTGCACGTACACCCGGACGTAGACGTCGAGATCGCGCTCGACGTCGTCGCCGAGGGTTAAGTCTCGATACCCAGCCTCGGTGGGGCCGCAATGGCCGCCACCGGGGTTTTGGTGTTGCTGTCTGGGCTGGCGAACTTGCACGCCGACTTGACGATTAGCGAACGTAACCGTCCGTTAACGCCGCGAATAATTGCCCGAAACGCAACACGCCCGAAGTAGCAACCCGGCCCGACACGCCGAAGAGATTCCCATCCACACAAAATGCGCAGGTCTGTGGTGCGCTTATCTGCAGCGATGTTGCAATGCCGCGAATTGCTCCACAAGTTCTCCACACCCCCTCAACACAGCCTTTGACGGATATGCACACACCATGCACAGCTCTATGAACAAGACCGTTTGGAGTCCTCGCCAGCAACCTTTAGCGTCGACTGCGGTCGTGGGGCGATTGCAATGTGTTGACTCCAGCGGTGTCGGTGGCATGACTTAACGTCAAGTAGCCGCATCGAATGTGCGTTCGAGCGTCGTGCCGGAGGAGGTGGGGAGGCTAGTGGCAGTCGTTGACGATCTCGGCCACCCCGGCATGGAGGCGCCCAGCGAGGACTTCGGCCGCCAACCCCCGCAGGATCTCGCCGCCGAGCAGTCGGTGCTGGGCGGGATGCTACTCAGCAAGGACGCCATCGCCGACGTGTTGGAGAAGCTGCGGCCTGGCGACTTCTACCGCCCGGCACATCAAAACGTCTACGACTCCATCCTCGACCTGTATGGGCGCGGGGAGCCGGCCGACGCGGTGACGGTGGCCGCCGAGCTGGATCGCCGCGGCCTGCTGCGTCGGGTTGGCGGCGCGCCCTATCTGCACACGTTGATCTCGATGGTTCCGACGGCGGCCAATGCCGGCTACTACGCGGACATCGTCGCCGAGAAGGCGCTGCTGCGCCGGCTGGTGGAAGCCGGCACCCGGGTGGTGCAGTACGGCTACGCGGGCGCCGAAGGCGCCGATGTCGCCGAGGTGGTGGACCGGGCGCAGGCCGAAATCTACGACGTGACCGACCGGCGGCTCTCCGAGGACTTCGTCCCACTGGAGGACTTGCTGCAGCCGACGATGGACGAGATCGATGCGATCGCCTCCAACGGCGGGCTGGCTCGCGGCGTTCCCACCGGCTTCACCGAACTCGACGAGGTGACCAACGGGCTGCATCCGGGCCAGATGATCATCGTCGCGGCCAGGCCTGGCGTGGGTAAGGCGCTGGCCCTCGATACCCCGCTGCCGACGCCCAACGGCTGGACGACGATGGGCGACGTCGCCGTCGGTGACGAGTTGCTGGGCGCCG
>NZ_JBATXN010000415.1:0-5661 GCF_049673265.1 Mycobacterium sp.
AGCTCTGCGGCCATCAGCAGCGCAGCCAGTACTCCGACGATGCAGCGCTTCATGGTTGTCTCCCGTCACAGCAACCAATGACGCTACCTCACGGCATGGTTAGGAAGTCGCCATTGTGTTCGCCCAGCTCCGGCGGCGGATCCGTGGCGACCGCGGTGAACGAGGAGTAACGGGCCGGCGTGCGAACCACCGTGACAGCGTCGTCGCCGCTGCCGACCTCGAGGGCGAGGTCGTTCTCAGCGAAAAGCGGAGTTTCGACGACCTGCTTCCAGGTATATGGCAAGCACGCCATTAATCCGTTGTGCTGCAACAGATCAACCCACTCGGCGGCCGGCTTCGTGATCAGCGTGGACTCCAGCTCGTCGGTGAGCTCGCCGTAGTTGATCGCCCGCGAACGCTGGTCGGCGAACCGCTCGTCGTCGATAAGATCTGGACGGCCGATGCTCCGGCACAAGATCTCCCAGTGCTTGGGGACATACGCGCTGATGACGACATACCCGTCGGCGGTGCGGAACGCATCCGACGGCTGCGTCGCAAAACCAACTCCCTTGCGCTGCTTAGCTGTTGGCGCCGATGACGACGACGGCGGCGGCACGGTCGGCCGGTTCAAATGCACGGTCAGCTGGTTGGCCTGCAGCGATGCGGCGACGTCGTACATCGCGACGCGGACGATGTCGCCGATCCCGTGCCGTTCGCGGTTGAGCAGCGCGGCCAGCACCGCCTGGGCCAGCACGTGTCCGGTGGCGTTGTCGACAAGCTGAAACGGGATGATCTGCGGCTTGCCGTCCGGCGTGCGCATGCCGGTGGTCATGCCGGCCTCGGCCGCGACCATGAGATCGACTCCGGGCCGGTCACCATGAGGGCCGTTGCCGCCGAACGCCGACACACGGGCGTAGATCAGTTTGGGATTGCGTTCTCGTAAGTCGTTGGGGCCCAGGCCCAATTTCTCCATGACGCCCGGGCGGAATCCTTCCAAAATGACATCCGCGGTGTCGGCCAGCCGTAACACTTGTTGCTTGCCCGCTTCGGTTGTCAGATCCACGGCCACCGATTTTTTGCCGCGGTTGTTGGGCAGAAAGTAGGTCGCGAGCGGCGGGCGGCCCGGCAGCACCGAGGTGATGTGTCGGGCTGCCTCTCCGCCGGGTGCTTCCACCTTGATCACCTCGGCGCCCAGGTCGGCGAGCACCTGTCCGGCCAGCGGCCCGGCGACGTTCTGGGTGAAATCGATCACCCGAAAACCGTTGAGAGGCTTGGCGCCGACGGGCATCAGTGTGCGTCCAGGGATGTACCGGAAGCAGTTTCGCGTAGGCCTGCGCGCTCGACACTCAGCAGGCTGGCGGTGTGATGCTCTTGCCGGTAGGCCTTGCCGCCGCCGTTCAGCCCGAACAGCCGTTTGCTCCAAAGCAGCCAGATAACCGCGACGATGTTGATTACAAACGCGATAAGCTTTAGAGCCGTAACCTTTTCCGTCAGCTCGTAGATCTCGAAAGGAAGAAAGACGCTGGTCGCGATCACCGCGAAGTACTCGCCCCACCGTTGCACCAGCCACAACCCGACCGCTTCGATAAGTTCGATCACCGCGTAGGCGGCAAGCGCGACGGCGATCCACGTCAGTTTCTCCGACGACCACGAGAATGCGTGCGCGATGTCGTGAATGATCTTGGAGTTGTCCGGATTAAATCCGATCTGATTCGCCAACGGCTTCAGGTACGGCAGGTCTTGCTCGAACGCGTGGCGCAAGCGCTCGCGTGACCCGGTGACCTTGAACACGCCGGCGGCTAGCAACAGAAAGATCACACAGCGAATCGCGCGTTCCACGGCCAGCGCCCGCATCAACGTCCGGTCACGGAGCATTCGCCCGCGCGGGATTTCCGGCGCCGTAGTGGCCGGGCCGCTGCGGCGCGGCGGGCCCACCACGAAAGTTTCGCAGCGCAAACACCGCCACGCCTGCCCGGCGGGCGTGTCGGCCGTCAAGCGGCCCCGGAGGTCGGGCTCGTCAGGCGCGAACGTCGCATGCCCACGCAATCCACACGAGCGCAGCGCAAAATCCACCATAAGAGCACGGTAGCGGCTCTAACATCGCCTCGTGACCGCTTCAGGTCCCGCGGGCCGTTCGGGGCCGCGGGTCAGGCTCGCCACCGAGGATGACCTGGCAGAGGTCTGCGCGATGGTCAACCAGTCCATCGAAGAGTCGTTCGTCAACTTCCGGACCGAACCGCAGAGCGTCGACGAGTGGCGCAGCGACTGGCGACGACTGCACACGCAGTTCCCGTGGTTGGTAGCGACCGATGACCGGGTGATCGGTGTGGCGTATGCGGCGCCGTGGAACGGTCGGGGCGCATATCAATGGACCGCCGAGACCACCGTTTACGTTGATCCCGCTAGGCAGCGTCAGGGGGTCGGCGACGCGCTGTACACCGAGCTGCTCGGCCGCCTGCGCAGCCAGGGATTCCACAGCGCCGTTGCGGTGATCGCACTGCCCAACGAGCCGAGCATCCGGCTGCATGAGCGACACGGGTTTGTCCGGGCTGGTCGGCTGGTCGAGGCCGGTTACAAGCTCGGTGCCTGGCACGACGTCGGTTTCTGGCAATGCGTTTTACCCAGGGTGGATAGCGCGCGCTAGTAGTCAGCGCTGATTTGCCTTGCGCTCGGCGATGATTCGCCGAAGCCGGTCGGTGCTTCTGGTTTGCGCCCGCTTGGGCATCATCACGCCGCGATTCGTGCAGTCACGACTCCGCGGGCGGACGCACGGCAGTTCGGCCGTCGGCAAGCACAATTGCGGGACGAGCAGCCTGCTGCCCGGCGCCGTGCGGTACGTGTGGTCGGATGGCGACGTCCAAATCACCGTGCCATCGGGCAGCTGTTTATCGCGCCAGCCGGTGATGCCAGCCCAAAAAGTCTTGAGCAAGTGGTGTTTTCGACATAAGCATTTCAAGTTCGAGGCGTGCGTGGGTCCGCCAGCGTCGTAAGGTGTCGTGTGATCGATATCGCACGCGTAGGCCGGTTGGTCACAGTTGGGGAAACGACAGGTCATGTCTCGGCATCGAATGAAATCGGACAGCGCCGCCGAGGGCCGGTAACGCGGTTCGGGTGGACTCTGGCCGGGGTGGAGCAGGGGCCGCAATTCGACCGCGCCGCGGGCGGCCAGTTCGGCGAGTATGGCGGCCGGTACGACCGGACCGCCCAAAACTACTGGGGAATTAGGGTTTTCGACCGGCATGATACGGGGCTGAGGGATGGGCCGTGGCTCGGCAGCTTCGCGAATGAGTTCGGCGAGACGCTCGGGGTCGCTTACGATCTCGGGTCCACTATCACCAGGGCGCTCGCCGTTGAGGTCATCGGTATTCGCGGTGTCGAGAGCGGTTTGTTCGGCCAGCACATGCACCACCACCGCCGTCGTCGACGGCGTGTCTGCCGCCGGGCAGTCGGACATCCCACAGGCACACCCCAGAACAGTCTGTCCCGCGGCCAGTGCACCCAAGGCGTCGGCGCGACGCTGGTCGACGGTACGTGGATCGTTGTTGCAGACCGTGTGCGCCAGCGCGGTCAGGCGCTGGTCGAGCACGGTGGCGTCGGTCGAATACAGCAGACCATTGATATCTGCGGTACCGCGCCCCCGGTGATTGACGTCGATGTAGCGCGACCGTGCGGCGGTCTCGGTCTGCCGCCGCGCCGCAGGATCGTGACGTTCGACCAACGCGTCGATGGCCTGCTCGGTCCTGTGCAACGAGAGCGGTCCCCAGGTGGTCAATTTTTCGGCAAGGTCGGTGTCGATGTCTGCAAGCACATCGGGTTCTAGCGCAAGCAGCGTTCGGGTGACGACCATGCGGACGGTTTGGTAAGTCAGTGCGCCGGTGGCGAAGAGCGCCGCCACCTTGGGCAGCCGTTGATGCAGGCAAACCGCATTGTGCAGCTGCGCACCAGCTGCTGCAGCCGTGATCCCTTGCGCGGCAGCTATCTCGGCCGCGACCGCCTCCCAGGGGTCGACGCGCCAAAGCCCGCGTCCGGTGCCATCGTCCGGGATCTGGCGGCGTTCGTAGAGTTCGAAGACCGCAGCCAACCGGCGCGCGCAGGCGATGTTCTCCTCGCGCGCTGAGTCGCCGATGGCCAAGACCACCGCGGCGTCCGGAACTTCTTCGAACATGTTTTCGATTATGCCTGGTTCCTGCCTTCGCAACGACGAATACAGCAGCCGACCGGGTCAGGTTGTGGATGAACCGCGGACTGTGGATAACGTGCGAGCGCGCATTGACCTACCATCGCTTGGTGACCGATTCCGGTTCCATCGGCCAGCCTGCCGTACTCGTTGACGACGCCTGCTGCGCGTCGCCGTCGTTGCAGCGTGACGCTGCCTGGCGTCGTCGTGCGCGATGGGCGTGGTGTCTGGCGTGGGTCAGCATGACCGCGATGCTGGCCGAGGGTGTCATCGGGCTGTGGCAGGGCTTGGCGGTCGGGTCGATCGCGCTGACCGGCTGGGCATTGGGCAGCATGCCCGAGGCGCTGGCCAGTGCCATGGTGGCGTGGCGGTTCTCCGGCTCGCGCATCTTGTCCGAGACGGCTGAACGACGCGCTCAGCGCGGCGTTGCATTGTCGTTCTGGTTGACGGCGCCCTATATCACCGCGGAATCCGTACACCATCTGTTCGGCGCGCACCACGTCGACGCCTCGGTGATCGGCATGGCGTTGACGGCCGCTTCGCTGGTGTTGATGCCGATCCTGGGCCGGGCCAAGCATGTACTTGCGGCGCGGCTGGGCTCGGCAGCCACCGCCGGTGAAGGCACCCAGAACTACCTGTGCGGCGCAATGGCCGCGGCGGTTCTGGTTGGGCTTGCCGTCACTGCCCGCTGGCCGGGCTTCTGGTGGATCGACCCGGTCATCGGCCTGGGCATTGCCGCCGCGGCGATCTGGCAGGGCATCAAGTCATGGCGCGGCGAGGACTGTGGCTGCTAAGAGTCTGAGGCTTCACGTCCATGGGCAATCAGTCCGGCGGCGTGGTCCTCCTCCTCGGGCCGGACGTTGCCAGGGGCGGCAGATCTCAACCGCCACGTCGTGAGTCGGCCATCGGGGCCAGCCAATTGGCCGGTGCCGAGTGCGTCGCCGATCAGGGAGCGAACCCGCCGCTCGTTGGCCGGTTCGGTCGCGAAAAGTATTCGCAGCGTGACGGTTTCATCGTCGGGATGGGTCGCGACGTGGTGTGGCGCCAGAGGGCACGGGGGCTGATGGTCCCAGTGCCCGCACAGCGCGATCGTGATCGCGCCGCCGAGGGCGTTGGGATCGCCGCCGGGCGCCATCACCACAACCGCGTCATGGGCAAAGGCTTGGCGAGCCATAGTTAGGCCTCCTCATGTGGCGCTGGGTCGGCGTTCCAGGTGCCGGGCATCATCGGCATGCGTGGACCGCCGCCGAATTCATCGTCGGCCAGTGTGGCCAATCCGGCGGCCGGAGCCGTGGTTTCGTAGGCGGCGGTACCGGCGAAGCCGAGCGGGCCGGACCCCGTATCTGAGGGCACCACCGACGGCTCTGGCTCCAAGTCCATGTATTCGTAACCGCGGCCGATCATTTCCGCCTTGGCTTGACGACGTCGACGCGTTTTGCCCGGCGTTTCGGGTCCGGCGGCGGCGGCCAGGGCTGCGACCGCCGCTGGCTCCAGCGCCTTGCTCG
>NZ_JBATXN010000416.1:0-5206 GCF_049673265.1 Mycobacterium sp.
GCCGAGCCGCGTCATGCGGTGGAATCCAAACGGCTGAACTCGTCCTGCCGGTACACCTCAAGACACGAGGAACGGCGGATCTTGCCGCTAGTGGTGATCGGAATCGAGCCGGGCGGGACCAGGACGAGATCGGCCACCCGCAACCCGTGCGACTTGGAAATCGCAGACGTCACTTGCGCTCGTACGGTACGAAGCCGCTGTTGCATTTCCTCGGAATTGCCACGGTCCTTCATCTCCGCGATCACGATCAGCCGCTCGGTGCGATCATCCGGGACCGAGATCGCCGCGACACGGCCCCCGCTGATCTCCTGAGTCGTGGCCTCGATGTCGTCGGGATAGTGATTACGGCCATCCACGATCAGCAGATCCTTGATGCGGCCGATGATGAACAGCTCGCCGTCGTAGATGACGCCCAGATCTCCGGTACGAAGCCACGGCCCCAGCGGCGTGCCGGGCGAGGGATCCATCAACTGCCCGCCGAAAGTCCGCTGCGACTGTTGAGGCTTGCGCCAGTAGCCGTTGGCGATGTTGTTGCCATGCAGCCAGATCTCGCCGACCATGCCGGCCGGATTCTCCACGCGGGTGTCCGGATCGACGATCCGGATGGTGGACGCCCGCGGCGTACCGACACTGACCAGCTCTACGCCGCTGTCGTTGTCGCAGGCCTCGGCGTGGCCGGCGGACAGTTTCTCGTAGTCGAAGTTGGCGACGGTCGGGGGCTTCCCCGGACCTGATGACGCCACGTACACCATCGCCTCGGCCAAGCCGTACGACGGCTTCAGCGCGGCTGCCGGAAAGTTGAACTGTTCGAAGCGACCGAGGAAACGCCGGATCGTCGCCGCGTGTACCCGCTCGGCACCGCTGAGCACGGTGTGCACTCCACCCAGGTCGAGCCCGGCCATGTCGGCGTCGGTGGTTCGCCGCGCGGCCAGCTCGAAGGCGAAGTTCGGCACGGCCGTAAATACGCGGGTGTTTTTGGCCAACTGCTGCACCCACCGGGCGGGCCGCTGCAGGAACGCCATCGGGCTCATCAACACAGAGTGAAGCCCGATCGTCACTGCACCGGTGACTCCGAGTAGCAAACCCATGTCGTGGTAGATGGGCAGCCACGTCACCAGGGTGGTGTCCGACGGTGGGACCTTCCCCTCGGCCTCGAAATAGTCGGCTTTCACCTGCTCGACGTTCGCGAAGATGTTCTTGTGACTCACTATGACGGCAGCCGGCGAGCGGGTCGAGCCGGAGGTGTACTGCAACAAAGCAGTTTTGTTGTGCGGCCGGCTGGAGCGCTGGAAGGTCGGCTCGGCGTCGAGGTCGAGCGCGTCGATCTCGATCACTGCCGGCGGCGTACCACGGAGCGCACGAGCGTACGAAACAACGTCTGTCACAACAGCTGATGTCGTTAGGAGCACCGTCGGCGCGCTGTCTTGCAGGGCCGCGGAGGCACGTTCGTCATGCGCGCCGAACTGCGGCACCGACAACGGGACCGCGACGCAACCGGCTTCCATCGCCGCGAAGAAGCCGATGATGTACTCCAGGCCTTGCGGCGCCAGGATCGCCACGCGATCCGCGGGCGACGTGAAGGATGCGATTTCTTCGGCCACCACCCGCGCGCGTTGGTAAAGCTGAGACCAAGTCAGCGTCTGGGAGTAGCCGTCAGGGTCGATCTCGTAGTCGATGTACGTGTATGCGGGCGTATCCGGCTTCTGCCGGGCCGTTTCCCCCAACGCCGCGGGAAGCGAAGCTTCGGTTACCGCCATCGGGACACCACCCCTCTAGATCAGAGCCCCGACCACGAACAACGTAGGGCGCTTGTGATGCAGGAGATTAACAGGGACGCCGCACTTCTCGGACCAAAAATCCAAGAATGTAATACGCGCGACAAACAGGAGCTGCGCGCCGCCTGCGTGCTAGATCACACCATAGGTTTGCTAAGCAGTCAAACTCTGGCGCGCCATCGCTGGTCGTCCGGCGTCGCACGCGATCGGGCCTTCGCCGTTCGCGTGATCTGTATACGCCGGTCGGCTGTCGGCAAAATCGCCGTAATCACCGCCAGCGGTTGATTTTTTCGCACAGGCTGTGCGATGGGCGACTACCGCCGGTGGACCGCGGTCCGTGCCGCCGCCGATCACCGCGCCGGTCTGCGCCTGTGCGGACTGCGCTGTTTGCTGATGGCTACCCGGCGGTGTTGGCGCTGTTGCCCATGTTGCAGGCGTTGAAATACGCCACGCAGCGATATGGCCGCGCGTTCGCTGCAGAATTCGCGCCTTTATCAATCTGCCGCCTTGTCCAATTAATTGGCTGTGCTGTCCAATTTATCAGCCGCACAAGGCTTCTGTGCACTATTAGCCATGATTGTAATAGCGTCGGGCGAAATGAACGGTGCCGTCAGAATCCTTACCGGACGGCGCTCCAACCGCTCGCGACCAGCGCGGCCGGGCGCACAGCGGTCAAGCGCCGCAGTAGGCCACGACCTTGCTCTCGATCTGCCTGACCAGCTCAGGGATGTGGTCATTGAGGTAGAAGTGATGGCCGGGGAAGACTTGCACGCTGAACTCTGACGTGGTGCGCTCCGCCCAGGGTGACACCTTCTCGTCGGTGGCGACTTCGTCGTCGTCGCCACGGAACGCGAAGATCGGGCACGACACCATTGCCTCCGGTGGGCAGTCGTACTTCGAGATGGCCTTGAGTCCGCGCAGCGTCGGCAGGATCTTGGCGGCGAATTCTTCGTTCTCCAGGAACTCACGATTCACGCCGGTCATCTGGCTGACCGCATCGAGCAGCCCGCGATCGGATTCCGGGATGTGTTCGTAGCCGACTCGGCCCGGCGCCGCAACAGCGGATACAAACAGGGCAGCGATCGGGCTTCCCGCCACTTCGAACCGCCGGGCGACCTCGAATGCCAGCAACCCGCCCATGCTGTGGCCGAAGAACGCGACCTTCTCGCCGGAAGGATCCGGTGGTGGCACCATTCGGCAAACTTTGTCTGCAAGGTCGGAGATGCTGGTAAAAGACCCGAGATCGTGCGTACCTGCACGTCCCGGGTATCGGACCGCAATGCGTTTGATGTCGCCGGAAAAGGCTTTGGCAAACGGAACGTAATATTCGGCTGATCCGCCGGCATGCGGAAAGATGTAAAGCGTCGGCGGGCGTTCGGTCACGCGGCAACGATACAGTCCGGGCTCGCGCCCTCCCGGCAGCGGATCGCCGGCGACGTCGCTAGGTCGCCGATGTGAGACCGGCGCCGCGCTAGGGTTCAACTCGCGGGACAAACGCCGTCGTTAACGCATCCTTTCGAGCGGACATGGTTTCTTCGATTTGTATTCCGCCGGAGGCAAAAAAAGCATACGATTTGTCAGCCATGATGCGTGGCAGTTGCTTTTGGGGAGGCAATCCAACGCCCGGCCTGAAGTAGTATCTAACTTCAGTGCTGGCGGGGCCCTTGAGGAGGTCAAAGGTGTCGTTCGTAACTACTCAACCAGAAGTTTTGGCAGGGGCTGCAAGCAGCCTGTCCGGTCTCGGTGATGCGATGGTGGCCCGCAATGCGGCTGCTGCGGCACCGACGACGGGGTTGGCCCCGGCGGCCTCCGACATTGTGTCGGCGATGACGGCCGCCCAGTTCGGTCAGCAGGGCCTGGCCTACCAACAACTCGCCGCCCAAGCCGCTGAGGTACACGAGCAGTTGGTGGCCGCATTGCGTTCGGGAGGCAGTGCCTATGAGCTGACCGAGATAACGAACGCGGCTAGCTCGGCGCTGTCCGGGTAAACGAGGCCTAGTCGATGAGCTTTTCGCTGATTCCCCCGGAAATCAATTCCGCCCTGATGTTTTCCGGGGCGGGGTCAGGCCCGTTGTTGGAGGCCGCGACGGCCTGGGATGCGTTGTCCGCCGACCTGGAGACCACCGCCACCCAGTACCAGACGCTGATCACCAATCTGACCACCGGCCCGTGGCTGGGCCCGTCCGCGGCGCGGATGGCCGCGGCCACAGCCCCCTACATCGCGTGGCTGCAAGGCACCGCGGCCACCGCCGCCCAGACCGGCGGCCAGGCCAAGGTAGCTGCCGCTGCCTATCAGAGCGCCTACACGTCGATGGTTCCGCTACCGGAGATCGCCGCCAACCGGGCGTTGTTGGCCGAGTTAGTAGCCAACAATTTCCTGGGCCAAAACACCGGGGCAATCGCCACCACCGAGGCGAACTACCTGGATATGTGGATCCAGGACGCCCTGGTGATGGACACCTATCAGATGAACTCTCAGGCGGCCAGCACCCTGCCAGCGCAGTCCGCGGCGCCCCTGGTGGCCAGCGGTGCGATGCCCGCAGCGGCCACTGCGGCAACCGCCCCGGCCGACGCCGCCAGCGACGCCCTCGTCGTGGCGCTCCTCAACGCTTTTGTGAACCTGTTTGGTTACACGGCTGGGACGGGAACGCCTGGGGCGCTGGGGACTCTGAGCGGCTTCGACGCGTGGATCCCGGGGGTGGCTACTGCGATCGCCGGCAATCCCAGTGCAGCGCTGCTTCCGGTGCAGGCCACCTACTACTTGGGCATGTTGAGTAGCACGCCCGCGCGTATGTTCATGAGCTCGGGCAGCGGTTCGGGCAGCGGCGGCGTGAGCGGCTCGACTCTGGCCAGTATGGGCGACTCGCTGCTGGAGAACGTCGGCAAATTCATCGACGGCAAGCTCGTTAGCGTGACGGCCGGCGTGGGCAACCAGCTGCAGTCGTGGGGATCTTCGGTGGCGGCGCAGCTGGCCGGCGCGCACCACCTGGGAGGGCTGTCCGTACCCAACGCCTGGCACGGCATGTCCCCGGAGATCGCCCGCGCGGCCCCGCTAATGCCCGACACCAGCGTCGCCGCCCCGAGCATGACAGCCGGACTGCCCAGCAGCCCGTTCGCTCAGGGTTTGATGGGCGCGCTGGCCGGACGCGGGGTGAGCAGCATGGGCTCCCGGGTGGCCGCCAAAGTCATGCCCCGCTCACCGGCCGGCGGGTAACAAGCAACCACCAACAGGACAATGACCTCTAGTTAAGGAGAAAGAATTATGCCTACGCGTTTTATGACTGACCCGCATGAGATGCGGGCGATGGCGGGCCGTTTTGATGTGCACGCCCAAACCGTTGAGGACGAGGCCCGCAAGATGTGGGCATCGAGCCAAAACATCGCCGGTGCCGGCTGGAGTGGTACCGCCCAGATGACGTCCTACGACACCA
>NZ_JBATXN010000417.1:0-2665 GCF_049673265.1 Mycobacterium sp.
ACGTATTTCAGGGTCGGCCCCGCGGTCCAGCCGCCGTCCACGGCGATCTCGGCGCCGGTGACATAGGCGGCGTCATCGGACAGCAGATAGCCCACGGCGCCGGCGATCTCCTCGGGGACCGCGACCCGTTCCATCGGCGTGTTGGGATAGTTGCCTTCGCCGACCTGGATCCCAACATGTGCGGTCATCGGGGTGTAGGTCATGCCGGGGTGCACCGAATTGACGCGGATGCGATCGGAACCCAGCTCGACGGCGGCGATCTTCGACAGTCCCCGCACACCCCACTTCGAGGCGCCGTAGCCGGCGGTGAACGCCAGACCGAACAATCCGGCCGCAGACGAGATGTTGACAATCGACCCGCCGCCAGCCGAGCGCATCGGCGCGATCACCGCCTGCAGACCGTTGAACACCCCGACCAGGTTCACTTCCAAGACCATTCGGAAGTGCGCCAGCGGCTCGTGCTCGAGGTATTGACCGGTCGACATCCCGGCGTTGTTCACCAAGCCGTTGAGGATGCCGAAATTGGTGAGGGTGAATTGCACCGCGTCCGACCACTGTTCGGGGTCGGTGACGTCCAGGTGGGTGTAACGGGCTTGCGCGCCGAGCTCCCCGGCCAGCTGCTTGCCGTCGTCGTCGAGCAGGTCCGCGAGCACCACGTTGCCGCCGCGCACGATGATGTGACGGGCGAACGCCGCGCCGAGGCCGCCCGCGCCGCCGGTGATGATGACGACCTTCCCGGCTAGCTGCCCTGAATCAGGTTCCATTACAACACCTTTGCATCACGACGCTTTCACTAACGCGAATCCCTTGTAGCCGGCATCTGCCACCTCGGCGCAGACGTCGTTGTATGTCGCGAACCCGCCAACGAACAACATGAAGCCTCGAGGTTTCCCCGGCACGTTGGCGCCCATGTACCACGAATTCGCCTTGGTGAACAACGTTGCTTCGGCACGCCGGGCACATTCTGAGCCCCAGCCGTCAACGGCGTCGCTGGTCGCTTCTATTGCAACATAACCCTGATTGTCGAGATAGGCGATGGCATCCGCGATCCAATTCACTTGCGCCTCCGCGTGCAGCACCATGTTCGCCAACACCGCGGGCGCTCCCGGGCCCGAGATCAGAAACAGATTGGGGAACCCGTCGACGCCCAACCCCAAATAGGTGCGCGGACCGTGCGCCCAGTCATCACGGAGAGTCACGCCGTTACGGCCTACGATCTCAATCTTGCCCAGTGCACCGGTCAGCGCATCGAAACCCGTTGCCAACACGATCATGTCGAGGCCGTAGTGCGCATCGCTGGTATTGATCCCATCGGGGTCAACGGATTCGATCGGGGTGGCGCGCACGCTGACCAGCGACACGTGAGGCTGGTTAAAGGTCTGAAAATAGTTGCTGTCTGTGCAGATTCGCTTTGTTCCGATCGGGTGATCGTTGGGAATCAGCAAGTCCGCAACCACAGGGTCGTCGATCACCTCGCGCACCTTCTCCTCGTAGAACCTGCGTGCCTCGTCATTTGCGGCGGGGTCGATCATCTGGTCCGGAAAGGTTTTGGAGAACAGCACACCACCGAGCTGCCATCGCGTTTCAAACGCCGCGCGGCGCTCCTCGGTCGTGAACTCCAACGTCGGCTTGGGGGCGGTGATGTGCGGTGACCCGCCGCCGCTGCGCCACGACACACGGCGTCGCTCCGTATAAGTCGCCTTGATTTCGTCGAGTTCTTCGGCGGACAGTGGCTTATTGCCTGCCGGGACACTGTAATTGGGGGTGCGCTGGAAGACGTAGAGGTGCGCGGCTTGCTCGGCGATAATCGGAATCGATTGGATGCCGGAAGATCCGGTGCCGATGACTGCTACCCGCTTGTTGGTGAAGTCGACAGGATCGTGAGGCCACGCTGCGGTGTGGTAGATCTCGCCGGCGAAGCTATCCAGGCCGCTGAACTCTGGCGTCATCGCGTCCGATAACGGGCCGGTCGCCATCAGACAGAACCGTGCTGAGAGCTTCTGTCCGGCATCGGTGGTCACTGTCCAGCGCAGCGTCGCCTCGTCGAACACCGCCGAGACCACGCGAGTGTTTAACGTGATGTCGCGGCGCAGGTCAAGTTTGTCCGCGACCCAGTTCAGGTAACGCAGGATCTCGGCCTGGGTGGCGTATTTCTCGGTCCAGTTCCACTCCTGCTGCAGTTCGTCGGAAAACGAATAGCAGTAGTCCACGCTCTCGACGTCACACCGCGCACCGGGATAGCGGTTGTAGTACCACGTGCCGCCCAGCTCGGGTGCGGCCTCGATGACCCGCACCGACAGACCCTGGGTGCGCAGCTTGTGCAGGGCATACAGACCGGCGAACCCGGCGCCGACCACGACGACGTCCAGGGGTGCATCGAGGTTCACAACCATTCACTGTAGGTAGATTGGTCCCATCGCATTGCTGGCTTCCCGATCATCGGGCGGTGCGAGCAAGTTTTCCCGGCCAATGGGCGGTCGCGTGCGCGGTTTCGGGCCGCTTGTGCAGCATCGGCGCATGCAAGAAGTCGCGCACTTGGAGGTCGACCTCGACGGCCAACGGCATTGTCTTAGCTGGCCGCGCGGTCAGACCTTGGTCGACATATTGCTCGATGCGGGCATTGACGTGCCCCATTGGTGTCGGGAAGGCCGCTGCGGTTCGTGTG
>NZ_JBATXN010000418.1:0-3160 GCF_049673265.1 Mycobacterium sp.
TGGCGCCAGCACGGCGCCGAATCCGAGCACTTGGAGTTCATCGCTGTCGGAACCGCGGTGCGCTACACCCCGAAACCAGGGGCCTTTCGGCGCGGTAATGGACAGGCCTTTTCCAGCCATCTGTCCGGGCAGGACATGGCGACCCTGCTTCGATCGGGCTACGCGCCCGTGGCGTTCGTCATGGGCAACTGCGTGTTTCACATTGCCGCGCAAGGCTTTCTGCAGACCCTGCGACAGATGGGTCGCAACGTCGAGATGCCGCAGTGGACGACGGGAAACTACGAAGCGCGCGAGTTGGCCATGTCGCGTATGCAAGGCGAAGCTGAGCGCGACGGCGCATCGGGAGTCGTCGGGGTGCATTTCACCATCCAGAACTACGCGTGGGGCTTCCACACCGTGGAGTTCTACGCCGCCGGAACAGCCGTGCGGCGCAGCGGCACAGCCGAAACCATCGAGCCGTCGTTCGTGCTCGCGATGAATGACTGATGGCGGCCTTCGACGCCGAGCGAGTGAGCCGCACCGTCGCCGGTGCGCTGGCCGGACCGGGCGGCATCGCGTTGGTGATCAACGTCTTTGCCGGGCTGCCGGGCGTCGCGCACACCCCTGCCCGTCGGGGGGTGTTTCGATCACAAGCCGCACGACTGCAGATCGGTGACTGGCGCTACGAGGTGACCCGCGACGACCGGTTGAGGGCCGCACACGTGGTCGGTGGCATCGTGATTGCCGAGGAGGTGCTGCTGGCCGACGCGGTGGGACCGCACCTCGCCCGCTCCCTCGGCCAGATTGTCGCCCGCTACGGTTCGGCGGTCATCCCGAACATCGATGCGGCGGTAGACGCGTTGAGCGCCAGCGCGGGGTGAAATAGATCTCGGCTGATTCGTTACCGCTTGGACTGACCGAAGTGCGACAATGTCGCCCGTAAGGCGATGACGATGCAGGAAGCCGGTGCAAATCCGGCGCGGTCCCGCCACTGTGATCGGGGAGCGAACCTCACTAGCCACGGCTCATAAGCTTCAAGAGCCGGAAGGCGAGGCGAGCAGTGATCCGAGAGCCAGGACACTCGCGTCGTCGCATCCTGCAACCCGGGGCGGTCGACCCCGAGAGAGCTGACCTACTTCCATGGCGCGTCCGCGTTTCGACGCTCTCCAGCGAGTGCTCGCCGAACTATCCGCGATCGGCCCCTATTTTGCGGTAGGCATCGGACCTGTTGACGACGGGTGGCGTCCCGTGCAGCAGCTCTACACCGACGCGGCATTACTCGACGGGATCATCAGCCGAGTTCAAGCACGCATCGATACCGCAGAGCAGCGGGTCGCAGCGTCGACGTTCTTCCTCGGCTTCGCCGCGCGGCTGTGGTCGATCGGCCTGGGTGCGGTGGCGGGCCACGGACTGCTCCTCGACCTGAACGCCGAGCGTTTGCTGTTCCGGGAAGCCGACGGCCAAATTCGGCTCCACATCCAACATCCGGCCGCCTGGCAAGGCGACAACCTTGAGCAGCTGCTGGCAGATATCGTCCTCGCAGAACACCTGACGCCCCTCACCGCGGCACTTCGCCGACTCGGGCCCATCTCGGGCTTGTTGCTGCGAGGCAATGCGGCCTCCGCCCTGCTCGGCGCCGCGCTCGTGTTCGACCGCAGCGCCAAAGCGGGGCCCGGGTGGCAACTGGCTCGCCGGCTATGCTCTGACGAAAGACTCTCGGGCGCAGTACTTTTCGACGGCGACAGCTACCGCCGGACTAGCTGCTGCCTCTATTACCGCGCTCCCCGCGGCGGGCTGTGCGGCGACTGCGTTCTTACTGACAAGCCCGAGCAGGTGACGAACAACCGATGATCAACAACTTCGCGACCAGCTGGCGTGGGGGCAGCTGGAACTGTGGGACCGGCTGCGGGCTAAGTACCTGGGCCTGGATCCCGACCCACTTGACCGATCCGGCAAGGGTTTTCGTCATGGCTAAGGGAGACGATCGATGACCGCACCGATCTGGATGGCAGCACCGCCGGAAGTCCATTCTGCGCTGCTGAGCAGCGGTCCGGGCCCTGGCTCGTTGCTGGCAGCCGCGGGGGCGTGGAACTCGCTCAGCACCGAATACACCCAAACTGCCGCGGAACTGACCGCCGTCTTAAACGGCGTGCAGTCCGGCGCGTGGCAAGGCCCGACCGCCGAAGAGTATGTGGCCGCCCATGCGCCGTATCTGGCATGGCTGATGCAGGCCAGCGCCGACGCCGCCACGACCGCCACACACCACGAAACCACGGCCACTGCCTACACCACCGCGTTGGCAACCATGCCGACCCTGGGCGAGCTGGCCGCCAACCACGCCACCCACGCGGTGCTGCTGGCGACGAATTTCTTTGGCCTCAACACGATTCCGATCGCGCTGAATGAGGCCGATTATGCGCGGATGTGGGTTCAGGCCGCGACCGTGATGAGCACCTATCAGGGTGTGGCCACCGCCGCGCTGGCGGCATCACCGCAAACCCCGCCCGCGCCGCCGGTTGTGAAATCCGCTGCGGCCGCGGCAACCCCTGCCGATTCGAGCTCGTTGCCCCCGGACACCGAAGACCAATGGCTGCAATGGCTACAGAACATCGGATACACCGACTTCTACAACAACGTGTTGCAGCCGCTGATCAACAACCTGCTGAACGACCCCTACTTGGCATCGCTGCTGTCCGGATTCGACCCCTATCTGGCCGAGCTCGGTAACCCGCTCATCTTCCTCGACCCGTTCAACATCGCGTTCGCCCTCGGCTATCCGATGGATATCGGCACATATGTCGCCTTCCTGTCGCAAACCTTCGCGTTTATCGGGGCGGACCTCACCGCGGCGTTCGCCTCAGGAAATCCGGCGACCATCGGCTTCACTCTGTTGTTCACCACCGTCGAAGCCATCGGCACGGTCATCACCGACACCATCGCGTTGCTGAAGACGCTGCTCGAGCCGACTCTTCTGCTGCTCCCGACGGTCCTGCCGCTGTTGACCGTCCCATTGGCTCCGCTGGTGGTCCTCCCCCTTGGTGCCAGCGGCTTGGCAGGCCTCGCCGGATTGGCCGGGCTGACCGCGATCCCGGCGCTGCCCGTCGCCCCGATCCCTCCGCCCATCGCGCTGGGACTCGCCCCGACTCCGGCTCCCGTTCCAGCACCGGCGCCCGCCTCGGCC
>NZ_JBATXN010000419.1:0-5554 GCF_049673265.1 Mycobacterium sp.
GCCCAGTCCTCGGTGTCGCTGCAGCGCGACAACCGATACCCAAACAGCTCCCCGATCGCGGCCAATCCGGCTGCAGCGGCCCGGTTCTCCGCCCGCGTCGCGGCGCAGATCCGATCCACCAGCGCCGCCGACTCCGCCGTCGTCGAGGGGTGCCGCCGCTCGAAGTACTCGTCGAACCGGGCTCGCACGTCTTCGAACATGCGTTCGAGCATCCCACAACCCACCGACAAAACTTGGGCGCAGCCTGCTGCCGGGCACGCATCGTCGCCGGGCTGGAGTTGATGATCCCGCTTGCCCCCTCGCCGCTGCGCGGGCTGGGAGGTACCCCCTCAGCGGGCCATTCCGGCCCGCGTCGTCGCCGGGATAGGCTCTCCCCATGGTTAAGCCCGCCACGCGCCGAAACGTTGCCGCCGTCACCGCATTGGTCCCGCTCGCCGCTTCGGTTGCGCTGTTGAGCGCCTGCAAGCCGAACCAGCCACCGGCGACCTCTCCCGGGACCACGCCGGCGATCTGGACGGGGTCGTCGTCGCCGTCACCGGCCGAGACGCAACAAAAGGGTGGGCCCGCGGTACCGGAGAGTCTCACCACCCACCTGATCGCGCCGGACGGCAGCAAGGTGGCGACGGCAAAATTCGAATTCGCCAATGGCTACGCGACAATCACCATTGAGACCACCGGGCAGGGCGGGCTGACTCCCGGATTCCACGGCGTACACATCCACTCAGTGGGCAAGTGTGAGGCCAACTCGGCTCCCCCCACCGGCGGAGCGCCGGGCGACTTCCTCTCGGCCGGTGGACATTTCCAGGCGCCGGGGCACACCGGCGACCCCGAAAGCGGCGACCTGACTTCAATACAGGTCCGCAAGGACGGTGCGGCACTGTTGGTGACGACGACCGATGCGTTCACCAAGGACGAGCTGCTGGCCGGTGCGGGGACTGCGATCGTCATTCACGCCGGAGCCGACAACTTCGGCAACATCCCGTCGGATCGCTACAACCAGGCCAATGGGTCGCCGGGCCCCGACCAGACCACGATGTCCACCGGCGACGCCGGCAAGCGGGTGGCGTGCGGTGTCATTGGTGCCGGCTAGCGCGCCGACGAGCAGGGCGCGCGCCCATCTCGACTTTGCCGGCTCACCCCGGCCAACCATCGGCGTCGAGTGGGAGTTCGCGTTGGTCGATGCGCAGACCCGCGACCTGAGCAACGAAGCTACTTCGGTGATCGCCGAGATCGGTGAAAACCCTTGTGTGCACAAGGAATTGCTGCGTAACACCGTCGAGGTGGTCAGCGGCGTCTGTGACAACACGGCACAAGCGATGGAGGATCTGCGCGGCACACTGCGACCCGCTCGCCAGATCGTCCGCGACCGCGGCATGGAGCTGTTCTGCGCCGGGACCCACCCATTCGCGCGGTGGTCCACCCAGAAGCTCACCGACGCGCCGCGCTACGCCGAACTGATCAAGCGCACCCAGTGGTGGGGTCGGCAGATGCTGATCTGGGGCGTGCACGTCCACGTCGGAATCTCCTCGGCCGCCAAAGTAATGCCGATCATGACCTCGCTGCTGCAGTACTACCCACATCTGCTGGCGCTGTCGGCCTCGTCGCCGTGGTGGGGCGGGGAGGACACCGGCTACGCAAGCAATCGGGCGATGATGTTCCAGCAGCTGCCCACCGCCGGGTTGCCGTTTCACTTCCAACGATGGTCGCAGTTCGAAGGCTTCGTCTACGACCAGAAGAAGACCGGCATCATCGATCATATGGACGAGATCCGGTGGGATATAAGGCCTTCGCCACACCTTGGCACTCTCGAGGTGCGAATCTGCGACGGGGTGTCCAACCTGCGTGAGCTGGGTGCGTTGGTGGCGTTGACGCATTGTCTGATAGTCGATTTGGACCGTAGGCTCGATGCCGGTGAGACACTACCGACCATGCCGCCCTGGCACGTTCAGGAGAACAAGTGGCGCGCCGCCCGCTACGGGCTGGATGCGGTGATCATTCTCGACGCCGAAAGCAATGAACGACTGGTTACTGAGGACATGATCGACCTACTTGACCGCCTCGAACCCGTCGCGACGTCGCTGCACTGCGTCGACGAGTTGGCCTCGGTGGCCGATATCTGGCGGGTGGGCGCGTCGTATCAGCGGCAGCGGCGCGTCGCCGAGGAACACGAGGGGGACCTGCGCGCCGTTGTCGACGCGCTGGTCGGTGAGCTGGATATCTGATGGTGAAAGCCATTCCGATGGCGATGTTTCCACTCCAGTCGGCGCTTTTGCCCGACGAGGACCTTCCGATGCAAATCTTCGAACCGCGCTATACCGCACTGGTACGGGACTGCGTGAGCGACGAAGATCCTCGTTTCGGTGTCGTACTGATTTCCCAGGGCCGCGAGGTCGGCGGCGGCGATGTGCGCTGCGACGTCGGGACGGTGGCCAGGATCACAGAATGCGTGGAGCTCGCTGACTCGGGCCGGTTCGTGTTGCGTTGCCGGACCGGCGAACGGATCCGGGTGTCCGAGTGGCTGCCCGACGATCCTTACCCCAAGGCCATGGTGCAGGCCTGGCCGGACGAGCCCGGCGAACCGGTGACCGCAAGCCAACTGGACGAGCTCGAATACCGGGTGATGATGTTGTTCGAGCGGATCGCGGCGGCCCGCAACTTTTCGTTGCCTGAGCGGGCCGTGCTCCTGGGTACCGACACTGACACCGCCGATCCCGGCACGCGGCTGTACACACTGGCGTCGCGTATTCCGATCGGCGCGGCCGACCGCTACTCGGTGCTGGCCTCCCCGTCGGCCGCCGAACGGCTTGCCGCGCTGAGCGAGGCGGTGGATTCCGTTGCGGCGGTAGTCGAATTCCAGCTCTCGGAGTAACGCGCTACATCGTGTTGAGCCGGGCGTCGATGAGCACGCTGCGGGGGACGAGATCCGCCACGTCGCCGTCGGGCAGGCGGTCGTAGCGTCCCATCAGCTTCAGCGCCTCGATCGCGGTGACCGCCCAGCCGCGTTCGGCCAGCCATTGGTTGACGTCGGTGCGCTCTTCGATGAACCACAGATCTCCGGTGTCCGGCAAGGATTTGCGGCGGCGCTCGAGGTAATCCGGGTCGAAGAAGCTTGGGCTCAGCGCATCGACGGCGATCCGGCTGCCGGGGGCACTGAGCTTCACGATCTGTTCGAACAACAGATCCTGTCCGGCGGCTGGCAAGAAGGGCAGTAACCCTTCGGCGGACCATGCCGTCGGTGTCGATGTGTCAAAACCAGCTTCGCGCAGGGCCGTCGGCCAATCTGCCCGCAGATCGATCGGCACCGCCCGACATTTGGTAGCAGGTCGAGCGCTCGTTGTGGCCAGCGCGTCCGCCTTGAACGCCAACACCTGTGGCTGGTCGATCTCATAGACGACGCTGCCTTCAACCCACGGCAACCGCCAGGCCCGGGCGTCCAGCCCGGCGGCCAAGACGACGGCCTGCTCGATGCCGTTGGCGCCTGCGGCGATGAAGTACTCGTCGAACCACTTGGTACGCACCGCCGCATAGCCGCCGATGATCGGCAGCCGTTGGGCCATCACGGACGGGCCCCAGCCGCGTTGGGTTGCGGCGTCGACGAAGAGCTGCGCATAGCGGTCGGTGAACAGGGGACAGTCGCAATCGGATTCGGCGGCGCGCGCCATGGCCACACCGAGCGCCGTCGCGCCGACGCTCTCTGTGATGTCCCAACTGTCGTCGTGAGTCCGCGCCATAAAACCAGGCTAATGAAGTTGGAAACCACGCGCTTAGTCCGAGGTGGCGTGGTGTACTTCGACGCGTGAGCCCCGATGTGCTGGTTGACGTCAACGCGGGTGTGGCGGTGCTCACACTCAATCGGCCCGAGCATCTCAACGCCTATACCGCTGAGATGGGCGCGCTGCTGAGCCAGGCATACCGGGGCTGCGACGAGGACGACGACGTCCGGGCCATCGTGCTCACCGGTGCGGGCCAGGCCTTCTGCGCGGGGGCGGATTTCTCGGGCAGCGCATCGCCGTTCGACGCCCCCGCCGAGGACACCCCGTTCTCCGCATCGCCGATCGACCCGGCCGCATTCGAGCTGCGCAAGCCGGTGATCGCCGCGATCAACGGCCACGCCATTGGCATCGGCCTGACCATTGCGCTGCAGGCAGATATCAGAATCGTCGCCGATGACGCCAAATACGGTGTGGTGCAAGTCCGCCGGGGCGTGATACCGGACTGCACGTCGCACTGGACACTGGCGCATCTGGCAAACCTGGGGGTAGCTGCCGAGGTACTACTCACCGGACGCACCTTCAATGGGACCGAGGCCGTCGCGTTCGGTGTCGCCAACAAATCGCTACCCGCTGGACGGGTGTTGGACCACGCCTTGGAGATGGCCCGCGACATCGCGACCAACGTGGCGCCGATGTCGGCGGCGTTGTGCAAGCGACTGCTGTGGGACAGCGCGATCAACAGCTATACCCCGCGACAGGTTGCGTCGCTGGAAACACAGCTGCACCATCGGGTGATGGGCAGCGACGACGCGCGTGAAGGAGTTACCGCCTTCCTCGAACGGCGGTCCCCGAGGTTTAGCGCGCAGCTCTCGGCCGACTGGACGCCCCTGCCACAACCTGAGCCGGAGCCGTGAGCATGCACATCGACGTGATCGCGGACGGACTCGGCTTCACCGAGGGGCCGGTGTGGCTTCCCGATGACCGCGTGGCGCTGACGTCGATCAGTCATGGTTGTGTCTACATCGTCGACCCGCGCGACGGTGCACTGGAACGCATCGACACTGGTGGCGGCCCAAATGGCTTGGCGTGCAGCACCGACGGCACGCTGTATGTAGCGCAAAACGGCGGTGCCTGGGGCGCAAGCAGTTCCGCCGAGCCAGGTGTTCAAGTGATCACCGCCGGGCGGGTCGACTACCTCGTCGAGGGGCTGGGAGCGCCGAACGATCTGGTGTTCGGTCCGGACGGGCGGCTGTGGATTACCGACACTCGCGGAGAGTTCGACGTCGGCACTCCCGATGCGGGCCTGCCCGGCCACGTGTATGCGACCGATGTCGCTTCGGGAGCCACCGAACAGGTCATCGACGACGGACCGGTATTCATCAACGGGCTTGGCTTTGCGGCCGACGGCTCGAGTTTGCTTGTGACAGCGACATTGTCGTCGCGGTTGCTGTCCTATGCGGTGGGCGAATGGGGTTCACCAGAACTCGTGCACATTTTCGCGGACGGCTGGCCTGACGGGATGGCGGTGAGCGCCCGCGGTGACTATTGGGTCGCGCTGACGGTCGGTGATCGGGTCGATGTCGTCGACGTCGCCGGCACGCGGGTCGGGTCGGTCGGGTTGCCGGCCGGATCGCTGGCCACCAACGTGTGCATCGGCGGTGAACGGTCCCACGAACTGTTCGTTACCGCAGCGCAAAGCCAGGCATTATTGCGAATTCGATTCGATGGTGACGAGCTCGAAGCGGTCCGCCTCAAGCCGTGAGCAGTTCTGAGAGCGCAATTCCGAGGTTGTGCAGGTTGGTCTCCAAGGAGTAGGTCCGGTCGACGGTCCAGTTGACGAT
>NZ_JBATXN010000420.1:0-4408 GCF_049673265.1 Mycobacterium sp.
GCTTCGGGGCGTGCAGCAATCGGGAGCTGATGCGGTCGGAAAGGTTCTGCACCACCGCGTCGTGGCCCTCGCTGCCGAACGCCACGCGCACCAGCCCGGCCGGCGTCGCGGCCACCAGCAAGGCGCCGACGGGTGAGTCGACCGTTCGGTAGGCGACATCGAGAAGGTCGTCGCGGTCGGCAGCCGCCGCCAGCCGGGCGTGCAGGCGGGTGATGTCGTCGTCGTCAACCGGGTAGAGCGCGGCGAGGTCAACTGTGGTCATTGGTGGACTCCTTATTCGTCAATACTGTTGTGCGGGTACGTACGTCGCAGCGCGGCGATGCCGTCAGCGGCCGCGCGCCGAGCCGCGGCCGCACTGCTGTCCAGCAGCGTGGCGATCTCGGCGTAGGGCAGGCCGGCCAGGTAGTGGTAGGCCACCGCCTGACGTTGTTTGGTCGGCAACGCGGCGACCGCCTCGGTCAGGTCAGAGTGATGTTCGGCGGGGTGGCCACACCCCGGTTTATCCGGTGTCTCCGCGACCGGTATCGCCCGTCGAGACGTGGCGCGGTGAATATCGATCGCCTTGCGGTGGGCGATGGTAACCAGCCACGCCTCGAGGTTCGCATCGGTCGGTAGGCCGGGGTAGGCCTTCATCGCCGCCAAGAAGGTGTCGGACCAGGCGTCGTCAGCATCGGCGTGGCCGAGGACCGCGCGGACCACCCGCAGCACGGTGGCGCCGTGCTGCGCGACGACCTTCTCAAACGGCGGCTTCATCTACCACAGCGTGTCAGGCGAGGCGGGTATCGCCTCCTCCAGTTCGAGCAAGTAACGCTTACGATTCAGGCCGCCGGCATATCCGGTGAGTTTCCCGCCTGCTCCGAGCACCCGATGGCAGGGGATGAGGATCGACAGCGGATTGCCGCCAACCAAGCCGCCGACGTCGCGCGCGTCGATGTCGCCGCCGACCCTGCTCGCCAGCTCACCGTAGGTAGTGGTTTCGCCGTACGGGATTTCGGCCAGTCGTCGCCAGACGTGGCGCGCCATATCGCAACCGCGCGGGTTGAGCGGCAGATCGAATTGCCGGCGCGCACCGGCGAAGTACTCGGCCAGCTGGGCAACGGCCTCGTCGAAGCCGTGATCGACATTTGAGTCGACGTGCGGTCCGAACGACTCGCGGTCCGGGCGGGTCCAGTGGCCGGGGAAGTACACTCCGGTCAGGCCGGAGTCGTCGCGCACCAGCGTCAACGGGCCGATCGGTGATTCGATGACGACGTGACGCGTCGAAATCGTGGCGGCTGCGGTAGACATGGGCGGCTCCGTGGGTCGTCGGAATTGCTATCTACCCGGTAAACGTCTGGTCCGCCCCGTTTGTGAGCTGCCGGGCGAACTCGCGCAGATCGTTGGCGACGATCGCCGGTTGCGGTAAGCCGGGAATCGGTAGCAGCGCATTGCCGGGGCGAGTGATCAGCGCGCCGCTGAATCCCGCGGATTGCGCCCCGATGGTGTCCCAGACGTGGGCAGCGACCATCATGCAATCCGCCGGAGCCACCGCGAGTTCCTCGGACACGTACCGGTATACGGCTGGCGCGGGTTTAAACGCGCGACACGCCTCGACGCTGAACGTCTGCTCGAAGAAGTGCGCCAGCGCTGCGTGTTCCAACGGGGTCGGCCCGCCAGGATTGGGTGGCGAATTCGTCAGCGTGACCAGGCGAAATCCGTTGTCGCGCAGCGTTGTCAGGCCATCCTCGACGTCGGGATGGGCGGGCATCGTCAGCATGCTCTCCTTCAGTGCCTGCACGTCGTCGTCGTTGACCACGAGGCGATGGGTGCTGGCGAGCATCTGCAGCAGTCCCTGGCCAAGGGTAAAGAAATCGACGTAGTGCCCCGAGAGCGTTGCAGTCATCGAGTACATGACGAGCTGGTTGAACCACTCGCGCACCGCCGCTGGGTCGCCGAAGATGCGCTCGAAAAGCGGTGTCATGGATTCGATATCAATCAGTGTTTCGTTCACGTCGAACACCAAGACGGATGGAGCGGCAATCATCTCTCCATCATCCACGTCAGCCCACGACGATGGCCATTTTTCCGCAGGCCTCACCGGCGGGGGATTCGCGCCCAAACATTATGGGTCAGACAACCCAGAAATTCTAGTCGGTGTTCAGCTCGAGGACTTGCGGCGAGCGGATCCGCGGCGCTTGGGCGCTGGTGCGAACGAGCGCACATATTCGACAGCCGCGTTCAGCGCTGCGCGCAGCGGTTCGGGGCTGTCGGTGATGTAGGTGACCATGGCGCCGCCCTGATGCGCAGCGACCAGTGCGGCCGAGAGGTGCCGCGGATCGGCCTCGGGGCGCAGATCGCCGCGGCGGCGCATCTCGGTGAGTCCGGCGCGAAACTGACCAATCCATTGGTCATAGCCCGCGGCCAGATCGGCGTGGATTTCGGCGTCGGCCTCAACCAACTCCCCGGCCAGCGAACCGTAGACACATCCACCCCTGCGGTAGACCGCGTTGATGCCGGCAATGTTCGCATCGGCCCACGCTTGCAGCGCGTCCAGGCTGTCCAGGGCGCCGAGCTGTGGCTGCCGGTGAAACTTTCGGACGTCGTCGCGGCGTGCGTCGATCACCGTGCGGGTCAGATCGCGTTTGTCATGGAAATAGTGCGAGATCTGCGATCCGCTAACAGCCGCCGCGCTGCGCACCTCGTCGATGCTGGTGCCGGCAACGCCGCGCTGGAACATCAGTTTGGCGGCGACGTCGACGATGCGCGCCCGAGTCGCGCGTCCTTTGCGAGTGAAATCTGTTGTGGCGTTGTCGTTCACGATGCTGCTGGCTTCGCGCGTCGAGCGCGGGGGCGGCGTGCAGGACGGGGAACCCGTTCGGCGGGGTCGATGGCGAACATGCGCAAGTAGTTGACCGCGAACCGCGCAGCGTCGGCGTGTGGCCACTCCTGGCGATAGGTGAAACTCAGCGTGGCGCCGCCTTGATGGGCACTGACTATGACCAAAGCCAACTTTCGTGGGTCTGCGGATGCGACCAAGACGCCGTGATCCTTCATCCGTTGAATCGCCTGCTGCAGCAGCTCGATCCACTGGTTGTAGCCAGCCGCCAGTGTCTCGCGTGTCGCAGTGTCAGACTTGCCGAGTTGTCCGGCCAGCGCATGATATGTGGGCGTGCCGGAGTAGCCGATGCGCCGCAGGTAGCGCATGTTCAGATCAATCCAGCGCTCGAAGTCGTCAAAGGTATCCAGACTCCCCAGCTTGGGCTGACGGTGGAAGTCGAGCACCACGTTGATCTGCCTTACGACGACTGCGCGGATCAGCGCCTGCTTGTGGGTGAAGTAGTGGGCAAGTTGCGAGCCGCTTACCGACGCGGCCTTGCGCAGCGCGTCCATGTTCAACGCCGACAGACCGTCGCGCAGGATCAGCTCGGCGGCCACCTTCACGATCCGGTCGCGGGTGGCGCGACCTTTGGCAGTCAGACGCCGGTCGTCGTGCAGGTCGACACGAACCATAACGTCAGGTTAACGCCGGTGGCGAGCCGGTTATGGGATGTTCAACCCATACGGTTGCGCCGTGTCTTGTTAGGCGGCGGGATGCACTTTGGCGAGGAAGGAACGGATCAGCCCGGTCACCTCGTCCAGCGCCGACTCCAGCAAGAAATGTCCTCCGTCGAGCAGATGGATTTCCGCGTCAGGCAGGTCATCGGCGAAAGCCTGCGCACCTGCCGGACCGAATATCTCGTCGCCGCGGCCCCACACCGCCAGCAGGGGCACCTTGCTAGCGCGGAAGTACTCGTGCACGCGCGGATATAGCGGTGAGTTGCTGGCATAGTCGCGAAACAGCGTGAGTTGCACTTCGTCGTTGCCCGGCCGGGATAGCAGCGCATAGTCGTGATGCCAGGACTCGGGATTGACCAGAGTCTCGTCCGCCACCCCGGTGAGGTATTGCCATCGGGTCGCGTCCAGGGTGAGGAATTGCCGCACCGGGCCTTCTGTTTCGGCGTTCTGCTCGCTTTGGTAGGCCGTGACCACCTTCCAGAAGCTCTCCACAAATCCGGCGTCGTATGCGTTGCCGTTCTGGCTGATGATCGCCGTGATCGCGGCCGGGTCGGCGAGCGCCAGCCGCCACCCAATCGGCGCACCGTAGTCCTGCACGTACACCGCATACCGGTCGATCCTCAATTCGCGTAACAAGCCCTGTGTCAGGGCCGCAAGCGCATCGAAGGTGTAGTTGAACTGCTCCACCGGCGGCGCGTCAGAAAGCCCGAAGCCCAAATGATCCGGTGCGATGACGCGGTAGCCGTCGGCGAGCGCGGGAACCAGGTCCCGGAACATATATGAGCTGGTCGGAAATCCGTGTAGCAGCACCACTGCAGGCGCCTGCGGATCGCCGGCTTCCCGGAAGAACAGCCGGTGACCGTCGACCGTGAGG
>NZ_JBATXN010000421.1:0-37150 GCF_049673265.1 Mycobacterium sp.
CTGGTGGAGACATCCGACAAGTTGTGCAATGCATCGCCCAGCAACGCCACCGACCCCGATACCAGCGCGATGGCCAATTCAACGAGCCCGGTCAGTGCCAGTCCTACGGCGCTGACCGCAATCGCGCGGTTGGCCTGCCGAGGTTCACCTGCATCGTCGATGGCAGTGTCGAGCGGAAAACTTGTTGCCGGGTCACGGACCCCGTTGATCAGGTGCATACCGGTAAGGATGCCCGCCGCGGACGAAATCGCAAGGACCCCGTCGGCCGAGGCGCAGATCAGTCTTCCAACGCGCGGCCCACAATCAACGGATCCGGCTCTCCCACAACCTCCTGGTCCTTATCGTCGTAGTCGCACTTGGCGAGAAGGTGGCGCATGGCGTTGATTCGAGCACGCTTCTTGTCGTTGCTTTTGACGACAATCCACGGTGCGACGTCGGTATCCGTCGTGGCGAACATCGCCTCCTTCGCCGCGGTGTAGTCGTCCCACTTGTTAATGGACTCCATATCCATCGGCGAAAACTTCCACTGCCGCACCGGGTCGACCACCCGCACAGCGAACCGCGTGCGCTGCTCGGCTGGTGATACCGAAAACCAGAACTTGGTCAGCGTTATGCCGTTGCTGACAAGCATCTGCTCGAAAAGCGGTGCCTGCTCGATGAATTCGTCGTATTGCCCGGGTGTGCAGAAGCCCATCACTTTCTCGACGCCGGCCCGGTTGTACCAGGACCGGTCGAACAACACCATCTCGCCGGCGGCCGGCAGGTGGCTGATGTAGCGCTGGAAATACCACTGCGTCTGTTCGCGTTCGGTCGGCTTCTCCAGCGCCACCACCCGTGCGCTGCGGGGGTTGAGGTGCTCCATGAATCGCTGAATGGTGCCGCCCTTGCCAGCGGCATCGCGGCCCTCGAACACGATCACGTGCCGCGTGCCACTGCGTTTGCCCTGGTTTTGCAGCTTCAGCAGCTCAATTTGCAGCCGCCGCTTCAGCCACTCGTATTCGTCGTGCGGCAGTCGGTGGTCGTAGGGGTAGCGCTCGCGCCACGTGTCGATGTGATTGCCGTCCCGGTCGAGCAGAACCGGATCGTCGTCATCCCGATCGTCGACGGTGTATCCATGGTCGGGTGTCGACAGGGTTTCCAAATTGATTTCGGGCATGCCCTGACGCTAGCCCAGGACGGCAACTCTCAAGTGTCGAAATCAGTGCTGGCGGTGAGCTGTTCCCATTTTGCGATTTCCTGTGCGCGTCCGTCCGCGACGTAGCGATATGCGGCCAGGGCATCGGCTCCGAGGAGCAGAAATGCGGGGGGCTGCGCCGACTCCACGGCGGAGACGATTGCGGCCCCGGCCTTAGCCGGGTCGCCGGGCTGGTTGCCGTGCATCGTGTCGTGCTCTTTGCGGCGTTGCCCGGCGGTTGCGGCGTAGTCGTCGATCACCGTGGCCGATTGGGCCAACGAGCGGCCCGCGAAGTCGGTGCGGAATGCGCCGGGCTCGACGATGGTGACCGAGATACCCAGGGGCGCGAGCTCGCCGCGCAGGGCTCCACTGAGGCCTTCGATCGCGGCTTTGGCCGCGGAGTAATAGCCCGATCCGACCGGGGTCAGCTGAGCGCCGATCGAGGAGATGTTGACGATGGCGCCGCTGCGGCGGGCACGCATGCCCGGCAGGACGGCCCTGATCATCGCGACGGTGCCGAAGAAGTGCGTCTCGAACAGCGCGCGGACGTCGGCGTCGTCGCCTTCTTCCACCGCGGCGCGGTAGCCGTAGCCGGCGTTGTTGACCAGCACGTCGACTTCCTGGAATCGCTCTTCGGCCTGAGCGACGGCGTCGGCGACCTGGTCAGGCTTGGTGACATCCAAGGCGACAGCCAGTGCACGCTCGGGTGCCGAGTCCGCTAGATCGGCGACCTTCGTGACCTCGCGTGCGGTGACGACAGCGTTGTGGCCGCGGCCGATGACAGTTTCGGCAAGCGCTCGGCCGAGCCCTGTGGAACAGCCGGTGATGAGCCAGGTGGACATCATGAATGTCTACTTCGGCTCACGCCGCGAGGTCAACTCTTGCGGTTGACCTAAACAATGGTTGAGGTCTTAACGTCAACGCTGTGAACCAACCATCGACCACCTGGCCCGAAGAATTGGCGTCGATCGGTGCGATCCGATTCGCTCGCCGCTCGGCACAATTCGAGCTAACCGTCCAGTTCTACCGCGACCTCGTCGGACTGCCGCTCTATGCCACGTTCGGGGATAGCTATGGCAGCACCGGCGCGATATTCGGTCTGCCCGGATCCGCATTGACCTTCGAAATCGTCAAGGCCGACGAACCTGTCGCGGTCGATGCTCACGAACAGCTCTGCCTGTACTTCCCGGATGCCACGGCGCAACAGCAAGCGACAGCGCGGCTGTCGCGGGCGCGCATACAACGGGCCGAGTCCCATCCGTATTGGGCGGCGGTCGGCGCGGTTACCTACCGTGACCCGGATGGCCGCGAAATCGTGTTCGCGCCGTTCATCTTTGGGCGCAACGAGCCGGCCGAAAGCGACGCCTCGGGCGAGCATTGGACCGCGTCGTAGAAAGCGGAAGACCACCGGGGATCGCGTCGTCCGGTGGCCGTCCTCTGTGCTGGCTTGTGTGCCGCTTACTTCCTGAAGGCGTCCTTCACGTGCTCGCCTGCGTCCTTCAGGCTGGACTTCGCCTGGTCAAGCTTTCCTTCGGCCCTGGTGTCGTTATCTCCGGTGGCCCTACCGACCGCCTCTTTGGCCTTGCCGGCGACGTCGTCGATCTTGTTGCTCACCTTCTCGTGGGCTCCCATGCGTTCCAGCTCCCTTTTCAATCTGGTTGATGCTGCTTCGCGTCGGGGTAAATACCCGGCCCGCGGGCCTGTCAAACCACGTGTGGGACATTGACACGATGCAGGTCGCGATCCTCGACGACTACCAGAATGTCGCGCTGACCATGGCCGACTGGTCGGAGGTGGCGGCGCGCGCCAAGATCACCGTCTTCACCGATCACCTCGCCGACTCCGACGCCGTCGTGCAGCGGTTGGCGCCGTTCGACGTGGTGTGCGTGATGCGCGAGCGCACACCGCTGACGCGTGCCGTCATCGAACGCCTGCCGCGGCTGAAGATGATCGCCTCAACCGGGCCGTTCAACGCTTCCATCGACGTCGCGGCCGCCAAGGAACGTGGCATCTACGTGAGCACGACCGGCGGCTATGTGGAGTCGACGGTCGAACTGACCTGGGCACTGATCCTTGCTACCTCTCGCCGGATCGTCGATGAAACCCTCTCGGTGCGCACTGGTGGTTGGCAGACGGCGGTGGGTGGCCAATTGGGCGGGAGGGTGTTGGGTGTACTGGGCCTCGGCCGGATCGGCAGCCGGGTTGCGCGGGTCGGGACGGCGTTCGGGATGGACGTCATCGCCTGGAGTACGAACCTGAACCCGGAGACCGCAGAACAAGCCGGGGCGACCTACGTTTCACGCGAAGAATTGTTCGGTCGCGCCGACGTGTTGACCATCCATCTGGTGCTTGGCGAACGCAGCCGTGGTCTGGTCGGCGCCGCCGAATTGGCACTGATGAAACCGACGGCGTTGTTAGTCAACACATCCCGCGGCCCGATCGTCGACGAGCCAGCTCTCATCGACGCATTGCGGTCGGGCCGGCTCGCCGGGGCCGGCCTCGACGTCTTCGACACCGAGCCGCTGCCGATCGGGCACCCGCTGCGCACGCTGGACAGCGTGGTCGCTACCCCGCACATCGGTTACGCCGCCGACCGCGTCTACCGCACCTTCTACGGTGAGGCCGCCACGAAGATCGCCCGCTGGCTGGGGCAAGCCGGCAGCGATTGAGGTGGTAGCGCGGCGCCGATACCACCACGACTCGACGAGACGGGTTGCCAGCATCACGACCAACGCCAGCGCCCAGCCCAACAGGATGTCGACGACGAAGTGCTCGGCGGAGTACACCAGCACGAAGGCCATCGCCAACGGGTAGGCCACCAGCAGCGGTCGCCACCTCGCCTTTACCAGCCGCCACAGAAAGACCGACGTCATCGCCGTCACTGCGGCATGAAGCGAGGGGATCGCGGCGACCAGATTCACGCTGGCCTGGCCGGAGTTGACCAGTGCTCCCGCCGATTGCAAGTGCAATGTTCCCCAGCCACGAGTCGATATCCGCTCGACGAAGAGGTTGGCACCGGGCTGGCTGCGGTGCATGGCGCCCAGCAGCCCGCCATCCGGGATGACTGCGGGGTTGCCGAACATGCAGAGCGGATTGGACGGGCCACCGGCAACGTCGGCCGGCGTGCAGCGGGCGGCCGCCCACGGCGGCGCCGCCGGCAACACGATGTAGACAACCAGCGCCGCGAAGGACAACGCCACGAACCGTCGGACAAACGCGGCCCAATCGCTGCGGTTGCGTAGCCAGAGCACCCCGGCGACTACATAGGGCAGGACGAAAAACGACATGTAGATCCCGCTGATGATCACTTCCCACCACGGCGCTTGCGGCATCTTGATGCGCTCCTGCAACCACACGGTCGGGACGGTGCCGAAGAACAACCACCGGTCTGCCTGCGGCTGGAAATGCCACAACGTGGGAGCTCCGACCAGCGTTGCGGCACCCCGGCTGAGGTCGTACACCACCAACACAAGCGCGAACGGGAGCCAGTCGCGCACGACCGCGAGCACCTTGTGCCCGCGACCGATGCTGGCGGCGATGAGCCCGGTGGCGATATACAGCAGCAGCAGTTCACGATTGAATGCGAGCCCGTCGGTCAGGGACCGGTAGGTCACAACAAGGGCCCAGGTGGTGACCGCCATCCGCCGCGACAACGTGAGCCACCGCTCCCGGGTTTCGACGGGTCCGAGGTCAAAGTCGGCGACGGAATCGGGGCGCGCCAACGGTGTGCCCTTCGGCATTTGTGGACGGCGGAGCAGCCGGGTGGCTACCGCTTGCGGGTCACCCTTGAAGAGCCGGATCCTGCGATCAGTTGTTACTGTCACCAGTCGCACCTTATCCGTTCCCGGCCGTTTTCCATCTGTTCATTCTTATAGCCATCTGCGATTGAACCAAACATTTCGTCAGAAACGCTGTAGCGCAACGCCTTAGAAACGACGCAGGAGCGCCATTCGTCAAGCCGGGGGATTCGTTGCCACCCGATCGCGTGACCCTATGTGACAGCTGTGAATTCGGCTGCCGTGCTAATCAAGATCCACCCCAATAGTAGGAGACTGCGCCGGAGATACGCCGGAACCGGGTTGGCGCGTCTGCGTCAGACTGCGCTCGTCCCACTGTTTCTGTAGGTCGCGTTCAGCGGCGCGAGAGATCATGCCCGACGGCGCGAACAGTCTTGACGGTACTGGATCGTCTTCCGTCAATGGTTTGCCGTAGCCGCGAATTACCTTGTACACGACAATGATTGCGGTCAGAACCAGGATCACAACGACGGCGGCAAACAGGATTGACAAAGTGCCTTGAATGAACGTATTTCTGATAACGTCGTTCAGCTGATCGGCCGTCTTCGCCGAACCGAACGCAGTCTTACCGGCCGCTTTGGCGGCGACATATTGGGAGTGCTGAGTCCAGTAGCCCACGTTGGGATCTGGAGAAAAAATCTTCTGCCACGATGCGGTCAGCGTGACCGCAAGATCCCACAGCAGTGGAATCCCTGGAATCCAGGCCCATTTCACTGCACCCTTTTTGACGACAACCACGGTGATGACGATCAGCGCGATCGCCGCCAACAGCTGATTAGCAATACCGAATAACGGGAACAGCGTGTTGATACCGCCCAGCGGATCGGTCACGCCCATCAGCAGGGTGCTGCCCCATGCCGCCACCACGGCGAGGCTGCAGATCCATACGCCGGGGCGCCAGCTTGAGTTTCGCAGTTTGACCAGCGGCCCACCGAAGTTACCCAGCGCGTCAGACAGCATGAAGCGGTTCACCCTGGTCCCCGCGTCGAGGGTGGTCAGGATGAACAGTGCCTCGAACATGATCGCGAAGTGGTACCAGAACGATTTGAGCCCGGCCCCACCGAATACCCGCTGCAGAACTTCGGACATACCCCACGCCAGCGTCGGCGCTCCGCCGGTACGCGACACAATCGACTTCTCACCGACGCTGCTGGCGGCCTGGTTGATCTGGTCGGCGGTGGCCGGCGCGCCGGACAGGCCGAGCTTGTTGACATATTCCGCCGCGGTGGCCGCGGTGCCCCCGGTTTGGGCGGCCGGCGCGTTGAGGGTGAAGTACAGATGCTGGTTGATAATCGACGCGGTAATCAACGCCATGACGGCGACGAACGACTCGGTGATCATGCCGCCGTAGCCGATCAGCCGCATCTGGCTTTCCTTCTCGAGCAGCTTGGGTGTCGTCCCGGACGAGATCAGCGAGTGAAATCCGGACAGCGCGCCGCACGCGATCGTGATGAACAGGAACGGAAACAGCGAGCCGGCGAACACCGGACCGTTGCCCTTGGTGGCGAACTGCGAGATTGCGGGTGCCTGCATTTCCGGCCGCGCGATGCAGATGCCGATCGCGAGCAGCGCGATGGCGCCGACCTTCATGAACGTCGACAGGTAGTCGCGCGGCGCAAGCAGTAACCACACCGGCAGCACCGACGCGGCGAAACCATAGATGATCAACCACCAGCACAGCGTGACCGGGGACAGGGTGAACCAGGATGCGCCCCAGGATGTTTCGGCCACCCAGTTGCCGGACGCCACGGCCAGCAGCAGCAGTACGAAGCCAATCAGTGATACTTCTGACACCCGGCCGGGGCGCAGGAACCTCAGGTAGCAGCCCATAAACAGGGCGATCGGGATGGTCATCGCGATGGAGAACGCCCCCCACGGGCTTTGGGCCAGTGCCCTCACCACGATCAGCGCAAGAACGGCGATCAGGATCACCATGATGGCGAGGACGCCGATGAGGGCGGCGGCCCCGCCGGTGGCGCCCAGCTCGTCGCGAGCCATCTGGCCAAGGGAACGGCCCCTGCGCCGGGTGGAGATCCACAACACCAAGTAGTCCTGCACGCAGCCGCCGAAGACCGCGCCGATGACGATCCAGATGCTGCCCGGCAAATAGCCCATCTGCGTGGCCAACACCGGTCCGACAAGCGGTCCGGCTCCGGCGATTGCGGCGAAGTGGTGACCGAAAAGAACGCGCCGGTCGGTGGGGACGAAGTCGGTGCCGTCGTCGAACACTTCAGCCGGGGTGGCGTGGTCATCGCGCGGGCGAACGACCTTCGTCTCGATCAGCCGCGCATAGAACCGGTACCCGATGACGTAGGTGCAGATCGCCGCGACGACGAACCACACCGCGTTGACCGTCTCGCCCCGAACGAACGCGATGCTTGCCCAAGCCACCGCACCCAAGACGGCGATGGCCCCGAAGACGATCTTGTGCTTGGTGCCGATGGGGGACCGGTCGATAATCGCGACCGCCGGCAAGTCGGCGTCGGTGTGGATATAGCTGACATACCCACTGGCGTCACTGTGGGTTTCCACGGCCGGGACCCTACGCGACTGAAGCGTCCGTCGGCGTGTCGCGCCGTGACGTTCACAGCCGCGCAACCGCTGATTCAGCTTCGGTGCAAGGCACGCACGGTGTCGATGGTGTCGGCCTGGTCGGGGCCCTTGTCGTCGCGGTAGCGCAGTACCCGGGCGAATCGCAGGGCAAGACCGCCGGCGTATCGCGACGACTGTTGCACTCCGTCGAAGGCGATCTCGACCACCTGCTCGGGGCGCAGCGGCACCACGTAACCGTCGGTGGGACCGACGGCTAGTTCGTGGAATCGTGCGGTCTGCCAGTCCAGCATCGCGTCGGTCATCCCCTTGAAGGTTTTGCCCAGCATCACGTAACCGCCGGTGGCCGGGTCGCGGGCACCGAGGTGGATATTGGACAGCTTCCCCCGGCGCCGTCCCGACCCCCACTCGACAGCCAGCACCACCAGGTCCAGGGTGTGGACCGGCTTCACCTTGAGCCAGCCGGCACCGCGGCGCCCGGCCTCGTAGCGGGCCTCCAACGACTTGGCCATCACGCCTTCGTGTCCCGCGGCCAACGTCGCTTCCAGGAAATTGGCGGCGGCTACCGCATCCGCCGTCACCAGCCGATCGACCCGGTTCTGCGCCGAGGTGATTTGGTCGAGCACCGCCATCCGCTCGCTGGTCGCAGCGTCGAGCAGGTCGATGCCGTCGTAATGCAGGATGTCGAAAAAGAACACCGACAGCGGCTGGGCTGCTCGGGCGGCCGGAACATCGACCGAGCGGCCGAAACGCGATCCGGTGACCTGAAACGGCTGCGGCCGCCCGTCTGGGCGTAATGCGATTGCCTCGCCGTCGGCGATCAAGTCGGTGACGGGTAGCGCCAGGGTCGCCTCGACCACTTCGGGCAGCCGCGCGGTGACGTCGTCGAGGCTTCGGGTGTACACCGTCACCTGATCGCCGGCCCGATGCACCTGCACCCGTGCGCCATCCAGCTTCGCCTCGAAAGCCGCTGTCCCACCAAGCTTTTCGAGTGCTTCGGTGACGCTGGTTGCGGTCTGGGCCAGCATCGCCCCGACCGGTCGGCCCACGCGCAGGGTAAACGCCTCCAGCGCGACAGTTCCACCGGTCAGGCCCGCGGCGGCGACGGCAGGCAGGTCCCCGCCCAACATCGCCGCCCGTCGTACTGCCGCGGCCGGAATCTGCGCGGCGGCGGCGACCGCATCGGCCATCACGCCGGCGAGCGCGCCCTGACGCAGCTCGCCGGTCAGCAACCGCCGCAGAAACGTCTGTTCGGTTTCGGTTGCAGACGCGAACAATCCGGCGACAAGCTCGGCGCGCCGGGCCTGCGAGCCCTTACCCGAGACGCCGCCGATCGCAGAAAAGGTGGCGTCGACGCCGACGACGGTCAGACTGGGCTGCGCCGCGGCAGGTGGTAACGACCGCAAAGCCGCCCAGCCAACACCGATTTGGCGTTGCGGCAGCTCCCCGGACAGCCACGACACGATGATCGCGACCAGCGCGGGATCGGATTTGCCTTGGCTGAGCAGGTCGGAGATCCGCGCGATTTTGGCCAGCCGGGAAGCGCAGCCACCCACCTCGGTCGAGGTCGTCGCCACGTCGATCAGCAGCACAGCCCACCTTTACACGCCTGACCGACAACGTCACGCGCGGCCGCGATAGCGTGCATGGCTAAGCGCGGGCACTCGGTCCGAACAAACAAGGAGGTTTGCATGGAGATCAACGGCAAGAAGGTGGTCGTCATCGGCGGCGCCTCGGGGATGGGCCGCGCCAGCGCCGAGCTGCTGGCCGCCCGCGGGGCGAGCGTCGCGGTTCTGGATCGAGAGGGCTCGGACGGCAAGGACGTCGCCGCCGGTATCGGTGGCTCGTTTTATCCGATCGACGTCACCGATTTTGCCGGTACCGAGGAGACACTGAAGGCTGCTGTCGAGAGTCTGGGCGGCCTGCACGTCACGGTGACGACGGCCGGTGGCGGCATCGCGAAGCGGACGATGTCGAAGTCGGGGCCGCACGACCTCGAGTCCTTCCAATCGGTGATCGATCTCAACCTGATCGCCACGTTCAACATCAGCCGGCTGGCGGCCGACGCCATGAGCCGCAACGAGCCCGAAGACGACGAGCGCGGTGTCATCATCAACACCGCGTCGATCGCGGCATTCGAGGGCCAGATCGGGCAGGTCGCCTACACCGCGGCCAAGGCGGGTATCGCCGGCATGTGCCTGACCATGGCACGCGATCTCGGATCGCTGGGTATCCGCGTATTAGCCATCGCGCCAAGCCTCTTCGCCACTGGATTGACCAAGGGCATTCCCGACGAGTTCGCCACCGCGTTGACCAAGGATGCGGCTTTCCCGAAGCGTCTCGGCCGCCCCGAGGAGTACGCCAAGCTGGTCGCCGCCATCATCGACAACCCGATGCTCAACGGCCAGTGCCTGCGGCTCGACGCCGGCCAGCGGTTCGCCCCCAAGTGACGCTGTAGCCGGATTAAGTACACTATTTGCACGCAGCCTCCGCATCGATGAGGAAGGCCCTCGAATGGGTATCGCACTGACCGACGACCATCGCGAACTCGCCGAGGTCGCCCGCGGGTTTCTCACGTCGCAGAAGGCCCGCTGGGCCACCCGCTCGCTGCTGGACGCTTCCGACGAAGCACGTCCCGAGTTCTGGCATGACCTCGTGGAACTCGGCTGGCTCGGCCTGCACATCGAGGAGGACTACGGCGGCTCGGGATACGGGCTGCCCGAACTCGTGGTGGTGATCGAAGAGCTCGGCCGGGCGGTGGCGCCGGGACCATTCCTACCGACGGTGATTGCCTCGGCGGTGATCGCCGCCAACGGCACCGCCGAGCAGAAGGCCCGGTTGTTGCCGGGGTTGACCGACGGCACGGTCACCGCGGGGGTCGGCCTGGGCGGTGACGTGGCCGTCGACGGCGCAGTGGCCAGCGGCGATGCTGGGATCGTCTTCGGCGCCGGGCTGGCCGACCTCTTGCTGATCACCGCGGGCAGCGACGTCTTGGTGCTGGAACGCGATCGCGACGGCGTATCGGTCGACGTACCCGCCAACCTGGATGCGGCTCGACGCTCGGGTCGGGTCGGGTTGAAAAACGTCAGCGTCGGCGATCACGACATCCTGCCGGGGGCCCTGAAATCGGCGTTGGCCCGAGCCCGCACGCTGGTGGCGGCTGAGGCCGTCGGCGGCGCGTCGGACTGTGTCGACGCCGCGGTCGACTATGCCAAGGTGCGCCAGCAATTCGGCCGCACTATCGCCACGTTCCAAGCGATCAAGCATCATTGCGCCAACATGCTGGTGGGCTCCGAGTCGGCGGTTGCCGCGGTGTGGGACGCCTCTCGTGCCGCCGGAGAAGATGAGGAGCAATTCCGGCTCGCGGCCGCGGTCGCAGCAGCGCTGGCATTTCCGGCCTACGCCCGCAATGCCGAGCTGAACATCCAGGTGCACGGTGGAATCGGGTTCACCTGGGAGCACGACGCACACCTGCACCTGCGCCGCGCGATGACCGTGCGCGCCCTGTTCGGCGGCGACGCACCTGCAGGCGACATCTTCGACCAGACCGCAGCCGGAACCGCCCGAGCCAACAGCCTCGACCTACCGCCGGAGGCCGAAGAACTACGCACACGAATTCGGGCTGATGCCAACGAGATCGCCCCGCTGGACAAGAAAGGCCGGCTGGATCGATTGATCGCGACCGGCTACGTGATGCCGCACTGGCCCAAACCATGGGGCTTGGCCGCCGATGCCGTCGAGCAGTTGGTGATCGAGCAGGAGTTCGCCGCCGCAGGTATCAAGCGTCCGGACTATTCCATCACCGGATGGGTGATCCTCACCCTGATCCAGCACGGAACCCCTTGGCAGATCGAACGATTCGTAGAAGCGGCGCTGCGCCAGGACGAAATCTGGTGCCAGCTGTTCTCCGAGCCCGACGCCGGTTCGGACGCGGCCGCGGTCAAGACCCGCGGCACCCGAACCGACGGCGGGTGGAAGGTCAACGGACAGAAGGTGTGGACCAGCGGCGCGCAGTATTGCCGCCGCGGGCTGGCCACCGTGCGCACCGATCCCGAAGCTCCGAAACACGCCGGCATCACCGCGATGATCATCGACATGAAGGGGCCCGGTGTCGAGGTGCGACCGCTGCGCCAGATCACCGGAGGCTCGGAATTCAACGAAGTGTTCTTCAACGATGTGTTCGTCCCCGATGAGGACGTTGTCGGAGAGCCCAACGCCGGATGGACCGTCGCCCGGGCCACTTTGGGCAACGAGCGGGTCAGCATCGGAGGCGGCGGGGGGTTCTACGAGGGGATCGCCGCGCAGTTAATCGGCCTGGCCCAACAGCAGGCAGATCAGCTGGCTGGCGCCAAGATTCGGATCGGCAACTTCTTGGCCGAAGACCACGCGCTGCGGTTGCTGAACTTACGTCGTGCTGCTCGCAGCGTGGAGGGGGCGGGGCCGGGGCCCGAAGGCAACATCACCAAGCTCAAGCTCGCCGATCACATGGGTGAAGGTGCGGCGATCGCCGCGGCGCTGCTTGGACCCGAGATCGCCCTCACCGACGGGCCGGCCGGACTGGTCAGCCGAATGGTGATGGGCGCACGCGGCATGGCGATCGCCGGTGGGACCTCCGAGGTCACCCGCAATCAGATCGCCGAGCGGATTCTCGGCATGCCGCGCGACCCGCTGATCAAGTAGCTCTGCTCGCGCTAGGGAGCCGGGGCGAAGCGGGGTGCGCCGCCGGCGCCTGGCTCCGGCAGCGCCTCGACGCCCATCCCGCACGTGACTGAATCAGGCTCACAGTCAACGATATTCGCCGCTACCCGTAGTCCGCTCTGCTCGACGAGCTCGACGAGGGCGATCACGTAGGGCGTCGGAAGCTCCGGGTTGAACGCGTGATAGTTGACCGTGTAGGTGAACACCGTGCCGCGACCCGACACCGGCCGCGCGATCAGCGGCCCGCCACAGTCGCGGCATTCGCCGGCCGCGGGATGCACCCAGTGTGCGCAATTGTCGCAGTGCTCGATGAGCAGCTCGGACGTCGCCTTTGACACGAGCAATACAGTACACTCTATTGTCTTGGGTTGGTCTAACGGACGGCGCAGATGAGCTACTTCGAAAAAGACGCGATCATTTCCGGTATCGGCATCTCCCGAATCGGCCGTCGCACTGGTATTCCCGGGCTGGACCTCACCATGGAAGCGGTCCGCGCCGCCATCGACGACGCCGGCCTGGCTGCGGCGGACGTCGACGGCATCGCCACCCTGGGCGATACCCCCGCGGCCGACGTCCTCGCCGAGCTGCATATCGAGGCCGCCGACTGCGGTTCGGGATTCGGCACCGGTGGTCTGCTGAGTCCTGTGATGTCGGCGTGCCGCGCGGTGTCCGAGGGGCATGCGCGCCATGTGGTCATCTACCGGACGATCCAAATGCTGGGCGGCACAGTCCCGGTGAAGCGGGACGAAAATGCGCCTGCCCCGCCGCTGGCCCGGATGTTCCAGACACCCGAGGGCGCTGAGCCACCCGCCGTCGGGCCGATGGACGATGTCAACGATCTCGTCGCCGCCCACGCATATTCCGCGGCGAACTGGCTTGCGCTGAACTGCCGCCGGCACATGGAGATGTATGGAACCACCAAAGAGCAGCTGGGCTGGCTGGCGATCAACAGCAGGCGTAATGCCGCGCTGAATCCACTTGCGGTGTACCGAGATCCGATGACCATGGATGACTATCTGGCCGCGCGGCCGGTATCCACCCCGCTGGGTTTGCTGGATTGTGACGTCCCGATCGACGGGTCGATCGCGGTGGTGGTTTCGGGGGCAAACTACGCCAAGGACTGTCCGCATCGGGCGGTGAAGGTCGAGGCGATCGGAGGCACCGACGGCGCGGGCGGCTGGTTTCACCGGGCGGACTATCCGAGGATGGCGTCAGCAGATGCGGCGGCGCAGATGTGGTCGCGTACCGACCTGACGCCGAGCGATCTGAACCTCGCGGAGCTGTACGACGGGTTCACCTTCCTCACCTTCGCGTGGCTGGAAGCCCTCGGAATCTGCGGTGACGGCGAAGCGGGTCCATTCGTCGAGGGGGCCGAGCGGATCGCCCTCGACGGCAGCCTGCCGTTGAACACCTATGGCGGCCAGCTCTCGGCGGGCCGCATGCACGGCTATTGGCTGCTGCACGAGACCTGTTTGCAACTACGCGGCGAGGCGGGGGAGCGGCAGGTGCCCCGCCGGCCGGAAGTCGCGGTGGCCGCCGTCGGCGGCGGTCCGATCGCCGGATGCATGCTGCTGACATGCTGATTCACTCTGTGCGAGTGTACAATTGAGCGTTCAGGCTCACGCTGAGCAACGGTCCGATAAGCGAGCTTCGCAGATCGCACGCCGCATCGAGGCTGACATCATTCGGCGCGGTTGGCCGATCGGTCAATCACTGGGCTCCGAGCAAGCGTTGCAACAGCGGTACCGGGTGAGCCGATCGGTGTTGCGGGAGGCCGTTCGGCTCGTCGAACACCACCAAGTCGCGCGCATGCGTCGCGGGCCCAACGGTGGACTGCTCGTCTGCGAGCCCGACGCCGCCCCCGCGACGCACGCCATCATCATCTATTTGGAGTACCTGGGGACCACAATCGGCGATCTGCTCGATGCGCGGCTGCTGCTGGAGCCGTTGGCGGCATCGCTTGCCGCCGAGGGAATCGACGAAGCCGGCATCGACCGGCTGCGTGCCGTGCTGCGCGCCGAGGAGCCGCAAGACGAGTTCCATGCAGCCTTGGCCGAGCAGTCGAAAAACCCTGTGCTGCAACTCTTCATCGACATTCTGATGCGATTGACCGTCCGGTATGCGCAAGGTTCGCGACTAGACTCGGCCCGTGACGGGCTCGAGGCGATCGAGCGCAGACATCAGGATCACGCCGACATCGTCACCGCTGTCACCGCGGGCGACTCGGCAAGAGCCAAGACACTCAGCGAGCGCCACGCGCAATCGGTGACCGCCTGGCTGCACGACCACCAGGCTCCCGGTCGAGCGCGCAACCGACGCGGATTGGACCGCGAAGCGCCGGCTGGCAAGCTCGCCGAGGTGCTGGCGAACGCGATCCGCGATGACATCGCCGCCAGTGGCCGCCAAATCGGCGAGGTCTTCGGGACCGAAGTCGCACTGCTGGAACGCTATCGGGTGAGCCGTTCGGTGCTGCGGGAAGCGGTGCGGCTGCTGGAGTACCACGCCGTTGCGAAGATGCGTCGCGGACCGGGTGGCGGGCTGGTGGTGGCAGAACCTCAGGCGCAGGCCAGCATTGACACCATCGCGTTGTATCTGCAATTCCGCAAACCTCGTGGGGACGATCTCCGGTTGGTGCGTGACGCGATCGAGATCGACAACGTCGCAAAGGTCGTCAAACGCCGCGACGCGCCAGACGTTCGGGCATTCCTCGACAGGCATCGGCTGATCATCGAGGAGGCCGGCAACGATCTGCGCAAGGCGGGTATGGAGGAGTTCCTGTTCCATACCGGATTGGCTGAGCTGGCCGGTAATGCGGTGCTGGACTTGTTCCTGCGGATCATCGTCGAGGTATTTCGACGGCACTGGAGCACTACCGAGCAGCCGGCCCCAAGCCGTAGCGACCTCGTCGACGTGCAGCGAGCCCACCTGCGGATCATCGAGGCGATCGCGGATGGCGACGACAGCCTGGCGCGTTACCGCGCTCGTCGGCACTTGGACGCCACCGCGTCGTGGTGGTTGTAAGCCGCTTAGGCGGTTATTGCCCGCCTGCTCCCCAGTTGTGCTGGCAGCCTGGTGAATCCGCGCAAGTTGACCAGACCCCGACGTGGCGGGACCGTGGTGAGGCGCAGGTCGGGAAATGCTTCGAACAGCATGCGCAGCGCGGTGGCGCCTTCGATTCTGGCCAGAGCGGCGCCCAGGCAGGCGTGCACACCGGATGCAAACGCCAAGTGGTCGCGCGCGTTCGTCCGGGTGATGTCGAACTTGGTGGGATCGGCGAACACCTGGGGGTCGCGGTTGGCGCCGGCTAGGAGCAGCGCGACGATATCGCCACCGGCGATATGACGTCCGGCGATTTCGACATCGGAACCCGCTGTGCGCGCGGTCATCTGGACTGGGCTGTCGATTCGCAGGATTTCCTCGACCGCGGCGGGCCACAGGTCGGGATCCTCACGCAACTTCGCCAGCTGCGCGGGGTTTTGCAGCAGCACGACGATGCCGTTGCCGATCAGGTTGACCGTGGTCTCGAAGCCTGCGCCGATGAGCAGCACGGCGTTCGCCGTGAACTCACGGTCGGTGAGGGTGCCGTCGGCGGCCAGTCGGCTGAACGCGTTTTCTCTTGGCTCTCCGGTGCGCGCTTGGTGGAAGTGGTCCAGGTTGGCTTGATCGGCATCTCGCAGACCGTCGATGGCGCGTCGGTAGGTGGTCCATGGAATTCCGATATCCAGCAGAGGGGCGCCACCGTGGCCCCAATCCAGCAGGTGCGGACGGGTGTCGGCGGGTAGGTCGAGGATGTCGGCGATGATCGTGACCGGTAGTTGAGCGGCGAAATCGGCGATCAGATCGGGATCCGGTGTGCCAGCGAGATGCTCGATCAGTTCCTGGGTCACCTCGGTGACGCGGGTGCCGAGCCTGTCGATGGCACGCGGGGTGAAGCTTTGGGCCACGAGTTGTCGATAGCGGGTGTGGTCGGGGGGATCCATCACCACCATCGCGGGCGGTTCGACTGGATTGGCGACGCCGGGGTCGGTCCTGGCGATGAACGGCCGAAGCGGCCGGGGCAATTTGATCGCCGTTGGGTCCGTAACGCCGAACCTGTTGTTTCGCAATATTGCTCGGCAAACACCATGATCGACGCTGGCCCATACGAACGGTTTGCGCACCAGCGGACCCTGCGCCCTGATCTCTTCCAACAGCGGGTAAGGATCCCCGCCCCGTCCGTGACTCATCAGCAGGCGTCCTAACGGGTCGCCTCGGCGCGCCTGCGCGGACAAGAACGCTCGGGGCACTCCATGCAGCGCCATCCATCGGGCCCAGAGACCAATTTTCATACGAATACCTTCCGCGTCGGCGAACCGCATGGTGAGACGTGCGAGACATTGATACAATCTTTGTCTCTCTAGTTCTCTTCACGATACGACCGCACAACCCGGTGAGCAAGGAGGAATTCCGTGACGTCGAGTCCAACGGCGGAGTTCGTGCGGCGACTCGCCGAGCCCGATCCGGCCGTCGCTGCCCAGGTCGACAACCCCGACGAGATCACCACCCGCATATTGCGCGCCGCGCTTGAGCAGGCCGAGCTGGTCGGAATGCGGCGCTCCACGATGGAAGATGTCGCCCGTCGCAGCGGTGTTGGGCGGGCCACCCTTTACCGGCGCTTCCCGACCAAAGCGGCACTCAACGACGCAGTCGTGTTGGCCGAGGTGCGCCGCTTCCTAGACGGCAGTGCGCGGGCCCGCTTGCATGGCAAGACTTTTGAAGACCGCATGGTCTACGACACCGTCTTCACGGTGACGTTCATGCGTGAACACGCTCTGCTGAAGAAACTGTTACGAACCGAGCCCGAAACGATCCTGCCCAGTTTGACCGTCCATGCCGGCGCCATCATCGATTTCGCGACCGACTACTCGGTTGCCCTACTACGGGATGAGCTATACGGCACTAATGCCACCACGCCGGCCCAGGAACGTCACCTGCGCACCGTCGCAGAGCTCCAGACCCGACTAACGCTGTCGTTCATCGTGACTCCACACACCAGCATCAATCTCGCCACGATCGACGACACCCGGGCATACGTGCGTGACTATCTCATGCCGATGATCACCCGGGCCGGGAGTGGCCAATAAATACCCCGGGGGGTATCATCGAGACATGACTGACCACAACCACCACGAGGTACTCGACGCACTCGGTCCGCAGCATCGGGCGTTGCGCAGGATGATTCCGGAGGTCTATCGCGGGTTCGGCGAACTGAGCCACGGGGCGCTGGCGCCCGGGGCGCTCGACACGAAGTTCAAAGAGCTCATTGCGCTGACGATCGGCGTCGTCCATGGGTGCGACGGCTGCATCGCATCGCACGCCCAAGGCGCTGCGCGCGCCGGGGCAACCAAGGAGGAGGCGGCCGAGGCGATCGGAGTCAGCTTCCTGATGATGGGCGGGCCGGCCACCATCTATGGTGCCCGCGCTTACGACGCGTTCTGCGAGTTCGCCGACGTCGCCGCGACCGCTTAAGGAGATGTCATGATCGGCGACGAAGACAGCATCTCGGCAGTCCTGAACCGACTGCGGCGAGCGCAGGGACAGCTCGCCGGCGTGATCGCCATGATCGAACAGGGCCGAGACTGCAAGGACGTCGTCACGCAGCTGGCCGCTGTCTCGCGTGCACTTGATCGGGCCGGGTTCAAGATCGTCGCAACCGGGCTTCGCGAGTGTGTCAGCGGCGCGGGACGCGACGGCGCTGCCCCGCTGACCGAGTCCGAATTGGAAAAACTGTTCCTCGCCCTGGCGTAGCGGAGACGAAAGATCACCAGCGAAAGGAGTCGATCATGGGTATCGCGCTGTCGACGACCCTGCACACCTCATTCGAAGATGCCGTCGGCCGAACTCGGGATGCACTTGCGCGCAAAGGGTTTGGTGTGCTGACCGAGATCGATATGAAGGCGACGCTGAAAGCCAAGCTTGATGTGGACATGGAGGACTACCTGATCCTCGGCGCCTGCAACCCGAAATTCGCTCACCAAGCGGTCGATGCATACCGTCAGATCGGCGTGCTGTTGCCATGCAACGTCGTCGTGCGCAAAGACCCGGACACCCCGGAAGCCGTCATCGTCGACGCGATGGACCCCCGGTTGATGGTCAGTGTGACCAAAGAGCCGGGATTGGATGGCATCGCCAACGCGGTGACCGGACTGCTCCAGGAAGCCCTCGAAGAAGTCGCCAACCAGGCCTAGCTCAGCAACGCAGCACGATGGCGCGTTAATGGGTTGCACCGGCCGCCGATCGGCGTCTACCCTCGGCCACGTGCAGAGTCTTCTCGTAGTAGCCAGCACCCGCAGCGGGGTCTGATCCAGACCGACCCCCCGCTGTGGGTCGGAAGCTACTACCTGTCGGTCACCACTTCAGAACCAGAGAAGACCGGCACATGACAATCACCGAACTGAGATTTTCGAGTGGCTCGCACATCGGCGAGATAGCGCCCGCCTTACCCGAATCGCCATCGATCCGCTTTGACGGCATTGCGCTGCCGAGGGGAATCCGGGAGGACGCCAACACCATGTCGTGGACCACTTTTACCGCCACGTACGCTCCCAGCGCCGGACCACTGCGGTTGGGCCAATGGGAATGCACTGACAGCGATCGCAAGGCGACTCGGTTGGGTCCGCAGGCCCGAACATTCCGCGCCACGCTGGGGTTCGGCGACCGCATCGAAACCGCGACCGCCACCGCCACCGGCCCGGTCGCCGCGCTGACCGCAATGCTTTACGACCACGGCATAGCGGTCGAGATGCTGCGCTTTCATCAGCTGCGGTCAGATGAGACGACCGCGACCTTCATCCAGGGCAGCGACGGCTGCCGGGCCGAGTGGGCGATGGGCTGGTCGGAGGACCCGACACAGTCGGCGCTGAGCGCGGTCGTCGCCTGCGCGAACCGGCTCTACGGGGACGGCGGCTCCGCTTAAAGCGGACGCAACACGATCGGCATGCCGTCCATCGGGATCGGCATGCCGCCGTAGTCCCATTTCGCCTGGTACCCAGCGTGGGGCAACTCCAGCCGGTAACGGCGCAGCAGCCGGTGCAGGATCGTCTTGATCTCCAGCTGGCCGAACGTCATCCCGATGCACTTGTGCGCGCCGCCGCCGAACGGCGTGAACGCGTAACGGTGCCGTTTGTGCTCGCTGCGCGGTTCGGTGAACCGGTCGGGGTCGAACTTCAGCGGATCCGTCCAGATCTCTGGCAGCCGATGGTTCATCCCCGGGTAGGCGATGACGTTCGTCCCCGCAGGCAGGTAGTAGCCCAGCAACTCGGTGTCGCGCACAGTCCGGCGCATCGCCCACTGCACCGGTGTCACCAGCCGGATCGCCTCGTTCATCACCAAATCAAGCGATTCCAGCTTCTCTAACGACTCGATGTCGAGTGGACCGTCACCGAGCCGATCGGATTCGTCGCGACAGCGTTCCTGCCAGTCGGGGTTGGCGGCGAGGTTGTAGGCCATTGTTGTCGTCGTCGATGTCGAGGTGTCGTGGGCGGCCATCATCAGGAAGATCATGTGGTTGACGATGTCCTCGTCCGAGAAGCTGTTGCCGTCCTCGTCCTCGGTGTGGCACAGCACAGTCAGTAAGTCGTTGCCTTCCTTGCCGCGGCGCTCCTTGACGCGCTCGCGGAAGTAGTTCTCCAGCAGCTCGCGCGCCTGCAGGCCGCGCCACCAGGTAAACGGCGGCACGCTGGTGCGGATGATCGCGTTTCCGGCGCGGGTGGTGATGGTGAAGGCCTTGTTCACCTTGGTCACCAGCTCACGGTCGGTGCCGGGTTCATGACCCATGAACACCATCGACGCGATGTCGAGGGTGAGCTCCTTCATTGCCGGGTAGAGCAGAAAGCGCGGGTCGTTGACCACCCAGTCGTTCGCCACTACCTGGGAGACGACTTTGTCCATCTGCTCGACATAGCCGACCAGCCGGGAACGGACGAACGCTTCCTGCATGATCCGCCGATGGAACATGTGCTCTTCGAAGTCGAGCAACATCAGGCCGCGGTGGAAGAACGGCCCGATCACCGGCACCCAGCCCTGTTGGGAGTAGTCCTTGTTGCGGTTGGAGTAGATGATCTGGGCTGCGTCAGGACCCAGCGCCGCGACGCCCGGCAAGACCGGTGAGTCACCGAATATGACCGGCCCTTTGGTTTGGTAGAGGAATAGCAGGTAGTCGGGTCCGCCGCGCAGCATCTCGATGATGTGGCCGAGGACCGGCAGACCCCGATCGCCCATGACCGGCTTGAGCCCGCTGCCCGGCGGCGGATCCGCGAGCTTCCTCGGCGTCCAGTCGGTATGCAGTAGCTTCTGCTCGACGGCAGCCATGCCGGGAAAGTTGTTGATTGACGGGGTCAGCCGGCGCTTCGCCTGATCGAGCAGGTAGCGCGGGGTGCTGATGGTCGCCGTTGACATCGCTGCCGTTCCTCCCTCGGCGCCTGCGCAGAAAGGGAAACCGGCCTTGACCGGCGGTGTGGCAGGCGTCACCAACCGCCATCATTCCGGTGAAACTTGACGGCTGTCAAGTTTCCTTTTCGCGTGGCGTGGTGCAAGGTCGAGGGGTGCAGACCGAGCAGGACATCCGTAGAGGGACCCATCAAGACCAGGCCGGCACGGCTCCGACGCGACGGGGCGATCGCCAGCGACAGGCCATCGTGCAGGCCGTGCGCGAACTGCTTGTGGAAAGACCGTTTGCCCAGCTGTCGGTGAGCACCATCAGCGACCGCGCGGGGGTGGCCCGATCCGGCTTCTACTTCTACTTCGACTCCAAATACGCGGTGCTGGCTCAGATCCTGGCCGAGGCCACCCACGAGCTCGAAGAGCTGACGCATTACTTCGCCCCCCGGGGGCCGGATGAATCGCCGGCAGCCTTCGCTCAGCGGATGGTCGGTAGCGCGGCTGCGGTCTATGCGCACAACGACCCGGTGATGTCGGCATGCAACGCCGCGCGCAGCACCGACGCCGAGATACGCGAAATTCTCGATCAGCAAGTCGACAAAGTGATCGAGCAGATCATCGGCATCGTCGAAGACGAGCTGCGGGCCGGTACCGCCCACCCCATCAGCGACGACATCCCGGCCCTGGTGCGCACGCTTGCGGTCACCACTGCGCAGATGCTCACCGGCGACACCGCCTTCGTCGGCGCCGACGGCGACGTGCAACGCGGTGTGCGGGTGCTCGAGGCGTTGTGGCGCAACGCGTTGTGGGGCGGCTCGGCTACCTAATCCCCGCGGCCCGGGGGCCATCGGCGCCCGGCGACGATGCAGCTCGCGGAGCGGGGTGAGGTGGGGGTACCTCCCAGCCGCGAAGCGGCTAGGGGGAGAGGCGGGCCGTCGGGATGTTACCGCCGGTATCGTCATCTGCCATGGCGCAAACAAGTCCATCTGGGTTCGCGGGAAAGCGGTGCTTTCTTACCGGTGCGGCCAGCGGTATTGGGCGCGCGACGGCATTGCGGCTCGCCGGCCACGGCGCCGAGCTGTATCTGACGGACCGCAACGCCGACGGGCTGGCGCAGACCGTGGCTGATGCTCGTGCGCTGGGCGCAGAAGTGCCTGCGTTCCGTGCGCTGGACGTCTCCAACTATGACGAGGTCGCCGCGTTCGCCGACGAGATCCACACCAAGCACGCGAGCATGGACATTGTCATGAACATCGCCGGCGTTTCGGCGTGGGGGACCGTCGATCGACTGACCCACGAGCAGTGGACCAAGATGGTCGCGATCAACCTGATGGGCCCGATTCACGTCATCGAGAGCTTCGTGCCGCCGATGGTGGCGGCGCACCGGGGCGGTCATCTGGTCAACGTGTCGTCGGCCGCCGGGCTGATCGGGCTGCCCTGGCATGCCGCTTACAGCGCAAGCAAATTCGGGCTGCGCGGACTGTCGGAGGTCTTGCGCTTCGACTTGGCCCGGCACCGCATCGGGGTATCGGTCGTCGTGCCGGGCGCCGTCAACACCCCGCTGGTCAACACTGTCGAGATCGCGGGAGTGGATCGCGATGATCCCGGGGTTAGTCGCTGGGTGGGTCGCTTTAGCGGGCACGCGGTGTCACCGGAAAAAGCGGCGGACAAAATCCTCGCAGGTGTGCGCAGAAATCGGTTTCTGATCTACACCTCGGCGGATATCCGCGCGCTGTATGCGTTCAAACGGGTCGCGTGGTGGCCCTACAGCGTGGTGATGCGCCAAGTCAACGTGGTGTTCGCCAGGGCACTGCGGCCATCGCCGGTGCCGCGCTGACTGACAACACTCGTGTTTCGGCGGGTCCATTACGGGTAGCCGAAGATAGCCCATCGCCGCAGCGCTTGTGGCGGGCACGAGGAGTAGTTATGGAAGCACAATCAGGCTCCGGAAGCCAGACTGACAGACCCGCCGGCAACGTCGACGAGGACGCCAACCCACCACTTACCGATCCCGAGACAGCCGACCCCCAACGTGGAGATGACTCGAAGGTTCCGCCGCAGGACACCGGCTCAGCCGTGCCGCCCTACGAGGGTCGGCAGGAATCTGCTAAGCCGAGCGACGAGGGCGGCGAAGGGGGTGTTAAACCGGTTGAGTCGTCGTCGTACAAATCGCCGGTGCCAGGTGAGACTGAGGGTGGCGCAACCGCATCGCCGGCCGACGAGCAACCCGCGGCGCAGCAATCCGAGACCGATCGCGATGACGAAGCCCCCGGACCGGCGCACACCGCGGGCACTAGGCGCGGCGAGGGAAGCAGCACTTGACCTTCTCAACGCGCGTAGTGCGGCCGCGATAATCACGACGATCCGCGAGCCCGCTACTACCACGCTCAGCGCCTGACGCGCCAATTCGGTTACTGCTGACGCCGATTTGCTCACCGCTGGTGATATCGATATTCACCACCCCGATTCGGACAACGTGCGACGATGGCGGTCCACTAGTCAGTAGCAAAGTCGGACAGGCGGACACATGGTCACTGCCCTTATCGTCATCGTCGTAATACTGGCCATCGTCACGTGCATCGTTGCGTTCGTAGCGTTGAGCACCTACAACGGGCTCGTCCGCCTTCGGAACGGCTTTAAGAACGCCTTCGCGCAGATCGACGTTCAGCTGACCCGGCGGCACGACCTGATACCGAATCTCGTGGAAACCGCCAAGGCCTATATGGCGCACGAGCGTGGGACCCTCGAAGCGGTCATTCAGGCGCGTAACGCCGCAATTACCGCACGGACGGCGGCCACCGGAAACCCGGGAGACCCCAACGCCATGGGTCAGCTGGCAGCCTCGGAAGGTGCGCTGACCGGCGCCCTTAGCAAGCTGTTTGCGCTGAGTGAGGCATACCCAGACCTCAAGGCTAACCAGAATATGATGCAGCTCTCGGAGACGCTTACCTCGACAGAGAACAAAGTTGCTTTCGCCCGCCAGGCCTACAACGACTCGGTGATGGCTTACAACAACAGGCGCGAAGTTTTCCCGGCTACCTTCTTCGCGGGCATGTTCGGCTTCACCGCAGCAGCACCGCTGGAGGCGGCCGGTCCGGAGGTGCATGAAGTCCCGCGGGTTCAGTTCTGACCTAGGTCATGGACTTCTTCGAGCGCGAGCGGAAGGTACGCGCGGCGTCGAGAAGGATGGTGTTGCTTTTTATCTTGGCCGTGCTCGGAATTACGGCGATGGTGAATTTCGCGGTCATCGTGCCGACGGTGTCCAAGGGAGCAGCAACGCCGGAGCAGTTGATCGGGCTATCGGTGGTCGTTAGCGGCGTAGTGCTGCTGATGATTGCCGGGGTGTCGATTGTCAAGACAATGATGCTGCGCGAGGGTGGCGGCATCAAGGTTGCCGAAAGCCTCGGCGCGAAACGTGTACCGGATATGCCAACCGACCCAAAGCTCCATCGGTACCGCAACGTCGTCGAGGAGATCGCAATTGCTTCGAGCACACCGGTGCCCGTGCTCTTCTACCTCCCGCAAGAACCGGGCATCAACGCCTTCGCCGCGGGATACACGACCGCGGATGCGGCCGTGTGCGTCACCCAGGGCTCGCTCGATCGGCTCAACCGCGACGAACTCCAGGGTGTGATCGCACACGAGTTCAGCCACGTCGTGAACGGCGATATGCGATTGAGCCTCAAACTCATCGGCGTGCTGGCCGGGATCACCGCGTTAGCAGTCGTCGGCCGGATGATGTGGTACGTGGGTGGGCGCAGCCGTGACGCTCGCATCAGCCTCCCGTTGTGGGCGCTGGGGTTGGTCGTTCTGGCAGCAGGCTGGATCGGAGTCTTCTTCGGGCGGCTGATCAAAGCAGCCGTCTCGCGTGATCGCGAGTATCTCGCTGATGCGTCAGCGGTCCAATACACGCGACAAACGAGTGGGCTGACTGGGGCGCTGAAGAAGATCGGCGGGCTCGAGGCCGGCTCCCGCCTCAACAGCCACCAAACCGAAAACGTCAGCCACATGCTCTTCGGCGAAGGCATGAAAATCTCTGCGCTATACGCAACCCACCCGCCGCTGCTCAAGCGCATCCAGGTGCTCGAGCCCGGTTTTACTCCCAGCAACCTCGACGAGCTGCGTCAACGCTGGTCCAGTCAGCCGCCGGACGGCGCACAAGAGGACGCCAGAATGGCTTTCACGGATGCCGCAGTCCAGCAAGCGCCCCCACGTCGCGTCAGTGCTCGCGAATACGCTGCGGCGGTTGGTAACCCGACCGCCGCTTCCTACGAGGCTGGGGCGCGCATACGCAAAGCGGTCCCGCAGAACCTTGCCGACCTTGCGCACAATTCCGCCACTGCGGTTCCGTTGATCTACGGGCTTGTCTTCGACCGCAGCGAAAATGTCCGGCAGGCTCAGTACCAAATCGTCGCGCGGTACCACGGCAAGCAGGTGGCCGATGAGTCATGGCGATGTGCCGCAGAGCTGGCGAACCTCGAGCCGAGCTTGCGCCTGCCCGTCGCATCCATCGCGTTCCCCGCTCTGCGTGCTAGCCCCGAGGCTGAGACGCGATTGATGACATCGGTTCTCGGCGAACTGATCAACGCCGACGGTCAGATCAACATCTTTGAATACTGTTTGGGCACACTCGTTTTCGTTGCCTTACATGAGGCTCTCACGTCAGGATCGCCGTGGAAGAGCAAGCGTCAGAATCTGGCCAGCGCGCAAAGCGCGATCTGCCGGCTGATCGCTCTACTGGCCCAGACGGCTAACAGCGACCCAACGGCCGCGGCGGCGGCCTTTCAAGCGGGGATCTCTGTCGCATACCCCCAGGCACGGATCCCATTCGTGCCGGTTCCGGACGTTCTGGCGCTCGAACAAGTGTGGCCGGTGATCGACGGACTCGAAGGCAACGACAAGGCCACCGTTGTTGCCGCCGTCGTGACGACGGTAATGGCCGACAGGGTGGTCACCGAGGAGGAGTCTGAGCTGCTTCGAACCGTGTGCGGTGTGCTGCACTGCCCGGTTCCCCCGGTTATTTGAGGCGCCGCGAACACTGCCGCGAAAGTTACTGCGGCATTTGCAGTTCCAGTCGCACTCCGAGCAGCCGGACCGGGCGGTCCAGCTCGAAAAGGTCCAGCACCCGCAGCGCGGCCGCGATGATCACATCGGCGTCGGTCGTCGGCTCGTCGAGCTTGCGGATCTTCGTGCGGGTGTAGAACGTGGCGGTGCGGACGGTCACCGCCACGCGGGTGACGATGCGCGAGGAGGCCACCACATCGCTCAGTGCATGCTGCGCCAATTCGGTTACCGCTGAATCCATTTCGCTGCGTTCGGTGAGGTCTCGCGGGAAGGTTACGACGTGACTGCGGGAGCGCGGCACCCACGGTTCGGCACTGACCGTGTCATCGCCGCCGCCGTTGGCCAGCAGCAACAGCCACAACCCGGTCCGCGGCCCGAATGTCGATGTCAGCAGCTCGGCGTCGGTGTGGGCCAATTGCCAGACGGTTGTGATACCCAGAGTGGCAAGCTTTTTCATCGTTTTAGGCCCGACGCCCCAGAGTGCATCGACTGGCCGGTCGCCCATCACCGTCATCCAGTTCGCGTCGGTAAGGGTAGACACGCCAGCCGGTTTCGCGAACCCGGTGGCAATCTTGGCGCGCTGCTTGTTGTCGCTGATGCCTACCGAACAGGACAGCCCGGTCGCCGATGAGATCACGGCGCGGATCAGTTCGGCAAGTTCGGTTGGGTCCTCGGCTGGCGTCTCGATAAATGCCTCGTCCCAACCCCACACCTCGACCGGGTGGCCCAGGTCACGCAGCAATCCCATCACCTCGTCGGAGGCAGCGTCATAAGCCGCGGGATCCGACGGCAGGAAAGTGGCGTCGGGACAGCGCCGGGCTGCGGTGCGTAGCGGCATCCCCGCGTGCACACCGAATTCGCGGGCTTCGTAGGACGCGCACGTCACCACCTTGCGCGGTTCGGTCGGATCACCGCTGCCCCCGACAATGACCGGCAGCCCGGCCAACTCGGGGTGGCGGCGCAGTTCGACCGAGGCGAGGAATTGGTCGAGGTCGACGTGCAGGATCCAGCTTTTCGGCACCGGGGGTGAGGCGCTCACCGTCCACACAGCTTGCGCGCCAAGCTTTCCCACGCGTCGCCAAGGCTCTGCAGGGTCTGGCCGGCATCGTCGAGTTGATGCTCGACGTAGTCGGCGTCGAGCAACGCCAGCAGGGCATCGGTTTGGGCATCGAGGTTGCCGGTCGTCCCGGCCGTCGCCAGCAGCATCCGTACGTGCATGCGCAGCACCATGTAGGGGGCGTTGATCGGCGAACCGTGACGGGTATGCGGGTCACGGTTGGCGTCGGAGAGCAGTTCGCGGTGAACATGGGCAAAACGCAGCCGGTCGCGCCCGAACGCCAGCAGCCGATCCAACGGCGGCGCATCCGGACCCAGCGGCGGCGGACCGAACAGAAACGCTTGCTGGCTGGCCCGCTCGTCCTCGTCGAGCAGCACCATCATCAAGCCGGCCCGACTGCCGAACCGGCGGAACACCGTGCCCTTGCCGACGCCCGCCGCGGCGGCGATGTCGTCCATGGTGACCGCGTCGGCGCCGCGCTCGGCGATGAGCCGGCGCGCGGCGTCCAGCAACAGCACCCGGTTGCGGGCCGCGTCGCCGCGCTCTAACGGCGCGGAAGGCGATAGCTCACCCAACCAGTCGGCAGCGCTCACACCCGCACTTTAACGCGGATGGAATAATCCGGACTAGGGTCCGCTTAAGTCGTGGAAGGATGTAGACCAACTATCGAAGGGAAAAGGACATGCCGGAGATCAAGGTCTTGACGTTGGTAGGAAGCCTGCGTGCCGCTTCAATCAACCGTCAGATCGCCGAGTTGGCGGTAGACGTCGCCCCGGAGGGCGTCACCGTGACCGTCTTCGACAGGCTCGGTGAGCTGCCGTTCTACAACGAGGACGTTGACAACGACGCCGAAGTGTCCACCGCGGTCACCGCGCTACGGGCGGCCGCCGCCGAGGCTGATGCAGCCCTGGTGGTGACCCCGGAATACAACGGCAGCATCCCGGCCGTCATCAAGAACGCGATCGACTGGCTCTCTCGGCCGTTCGGCGACGGGGCGTTGAAGGACAAGCCGCTGGCCGTGATCGGTGGGTCGTTCGGCCGCTACGGCGGTCTCTGGGCGCACGACGAGACCCGCAAGTCCTTCGGGATCGCCGGTCCTCGCGTCGTCGAGTCGATCAAGCTGTCCGTGCCGTTCGGATCGCTCAATGGGCAGGCCCCGCAGCAGAACGCCGAGTTGGTGTCCAATGTGCGCGATGCGGTGGGCAAGCTGGTCGCCGAAGTGGGCTGACGCCCATTCGGGCCGTTTGCTGAGCAGATGCGGCCGGTGTGTTTTGTCGGTGCCGGGTGGTAAGTCTGGGTGTATACCGCCGCGAAACGATTTTGTGATCTACGACACGCCGGAGCCGCACCGAGGCGAGGGCTTACGACCAGGGAATTTCATGAATGTTTTTCAGAACATCTTGTATCCCTACTTATTGTCACCCACTAGGTGTAGTGTTTCCGACACCGACAGACCCCAGGTTCACCAGGTCGACCGGGCCGCGTCAACCGGCAACGCAAGCAGGCTGACGAGGATCGGCAAATTGGGAATTCTGCGGCGCGGCGGTCTGCTGAATAGCAGTACACATGCAGTACCTGAGTAGTTGCCAGTCTCGTCCTGTTCTCGTCCTAGTCCCAGCGTCGACAGAGGAGTCGTACCGATGAGCGTCACCGTCTACACCAAGCCGGCATGTGTGCAGTGCAACGCCACGTACAAGGCGCTGGATAAGGAAGGCATCGCCTACGAGAAGGTCGACATCAGCCTGGACTCCGAGGCACGCGACTACGTGATGGCGCTGGGCTACCTGCAGGCTCCCGTGGTGGTAGCCGGCGGCGAGCACTGGTCGGGCTTCCGGCCCGACCGGATCAAGGCGCTCGCCGGTGCCGTGCTGAGCGCGTAGCCGGCAGCGGCGCAGTAGGACAGGAGGGGATCGTCGTGCCGTCCTGCAGCCTGGTGTATTTCTCCAGCGTGTCCGAGAACACCCATCGCTTCGTGCAGAAGCTGGGTATTCCGGCGACGCGGATACCGCTGCACGGCCGTATCGAGGTGGACCGACCGTATGTGCTGGTGCTGCCGACGTACGGCGGCGGCCGCCCGACTCCGAACATCAACGATGGTGGCTATGTCCCTAAGCAGGTCATCGCGTTTTTGAACAACGAGCACAATCGATCGTTGATCCGCGGCGTCATCGCCGCGGGCAACAACAACTTCGGTACCGAATTCGCCTATGCGGGCAACGTGGTCTCCCGCAAATGCGGCGTTCCCTATCTCTACCGCTTCGAACTGATGGGAACCGAGGACGACGTACAAGCCGTCCGCGCGGGCCTCGCTGACTTCTGGAAGGACGACACGTGCCACCAACCGCCGCAACTGCAGAGCGTGTACCCCCCGCCGGACACGGCGCTCATTCTTCTGGGCCGGGCGGCGTCGATTACCACGCCCTGAACGCGATGCTGAACCTGTACGACGCCGACGGCCACATTCAGTTCGACAAGGACCGCGAAGCCGCGCATCAGTACTTCCTGCAGCACGTCAACCAGAACACGGTGTTCTTCCACAATCAGGACGAGAAGCTCGACTACCTGATCAAGGAAAACTATTACGAGCGTGAGGTTCTCGACCAGTACTCACGCAACTTCGTCAAGACGTTGCTCGACCGCGCGTATGCCAAGAAGTTCCGCTTCCCGACGTTCTTGGGGGCGTTCAAGTACTACACCTCCTACACGTTGAAGACGTTCGACGGCAAGCGGTATCTGGAGCGCTTCGAAGACCGGGTCGTCATGGTGGCGCTCACCCTGGCCGCCGGAGACACCACGCTGGCCGAGAAGCTCGTCGACGAGATCATCGACGGCCGGTTCCAGCCGGCCACCCCGACATTCCTCAACTCGGGCAAGAAGCAGCGCGGCGAACCGGTGAGCTGCTTTTTGCTGCGCATCGAAGACAACATGGAGTCCATCGGGCGATCGATCAACTCCGCGCTGCAGCTGTCTAAGCGCGGCGGGGGAGTTGCGTTGCTGCTGACCAACATTCGCGAGCACGGCGCACCGATCAAGAACATCGAAAACCAGTCGTCCGGGGTCATCCCGATCATGAAGCTGCTGGAGGATTCGTTCTCCTACGCCAACCAGCTCGGCGCGCGCCAGGGGGCCGGCGCGGTCTATCTGCACGCGCATCACCCGGACATCTACCGCTTCCTCGACACCAAGCGGGAAAACGCTGACGAGAAGATCCGGATCAAGACGCTAAGCCTGGGCGTGGTGATTCCCGACATCACCTTCGAGCTGGCCAAGAACAACGAGGACATGTACCTGTTCTCGCCCTACGACGTCGAACGCATCTACGGAGTGCCGTTCGCCGACATCTCGGTCACCGAGAAGTACTACGAGATGGTCGACGACGCACGTATCCGCAAGACCAAGATCAAGGCCCGCGAGTTCTTCCAGACGCTGGCCGAACTGCAATTCGAGTCCGGCTACCCCTACATCATGTACGAAGACACGGTGAACCGAGCCAACCCGATCGAAGGCAAGATCACCCACTCCAACCTCTGCTCGGAGATCTTGCAGGTGTCCACGCCGTCGCTGTTCAACGAGGACCTCACGTATGCCAAAGTGGGCAAAGACATTTCGTGCAACCTAGGTTCGCTGAACATCGCCAAGGCGATGGACTCACCGGATTTCGCGCAGACCATCGAGGTGGCCATCCGGGCGCTTACGGCGGTGAGCGACCAGACCCACATCTGGTCGGTGCCCTCGATCGAGCAGGGCAACAACGACTCGCACGCGATCGGGCTCGGGCAGATGAACCTGCACGGCTATCTGGCTCGCGAACGCGTCTACTACGGCTCCGAAGAGGGCGTCGACTTCACCAACATCTACTTCTACACGGTGCTCTACCATGCGCTGCGCGCGTCGAATCGCATTGCGATCGAACGCGGTTCGAGCTTCAAGGGCTTCGCGCAATCGAAGTACGCGTCGGGGGAGTTCTTCGACAAGTACACCGACCAGATCTGGGAACCCAAGACCGAGAAGGTGCGTCAGCTTTTCGCCGACGCAGAGATCCGCATTCCCGACCAAGACGACTGGCGCAGGCTAAAAGAGTCGGTGCAGGCGCACGGGATCTACAACCAGAATCTGCAGGCGGTGCCGCCGACCGGATCGATCTCCTACATCAACCACTCGACATCGTCGATCCACCCGATCGTGTCCAAGGTCGAGATCCGCAAGGAAGGCAAGATCGGCCGCGCCTACTACCCGGCGCCTTACATGACCAACGACAACCTGGATTACTACCAGGACGCCTACGAGATCGGCTACGAGAAGATCATCGACACGTATGCCGCGGCCACCCAGCACGTGGACCAGGGCCTCAGCCTGACGCTGTTCTTCAAGGACACCGCCACCACCCGCGATGTCAACAAGGCGCAGATTTATGCCTGGCGCAAGGGCATCAAAACCCTGTACTACATCCGGTTACGGCAGATGGCGCTGGAGGGCACCGAAGTCGAGGGCTGCGTGTCCTGCATGCTGTGACGTCGCGGAGACGATAGCCCGGCTAAGAAGGCCTTGCGACCTGGCCAATAGCTTCGAGACACATGTTCTTGTTGGTTGTTTATTAGCTTGCTCTCAGCTACAGTTACGCGCCGGAGGAGCTGTAGCGCAGAAACGGGGCGAGCTATGAGTTTTAGTCGAATATGCGGTTTTGCCATCGCCGGTGCGGCGGCTGGGGCCATGCTGGGCGCGGCGTTGCTGGCCAGCCCCATGGCTTATGCCGACGACGTCGCGACGTTGCCGGTGCCGCCGTTTAACCCGTTCCAGGTCTCCAACGTCAACGCCCCTCTCGGTCCTCCGGGCCTGACGGCGGTGACGACGAATGAAGAATGGTCCACGATTCCTGGCGGCGAGCAGCTTCAATATGACGAAGCTTGGACACTTTCCGACGGAAGTTACGAGACCCATCAACTCGATGACGTCTACGGGATCCCTGAGAGTTACTTCGAGCACGATTCGACTGTGGTCACCGCCAGCGAAGGGGTGGCGCCTCCGGTGGGAACCGAATGGGATACGTCCATTTTCTGGCTACCTTCGTGGGGCTACAGCCAGGAACTATTTATAAATTACAGCTTGACCACTTCGGCGGGAACTGTGGACGTTTTATCGCCGCAGTACATTCCGTTGCTGGCGGCGTGGAGCAATGAGTTTTACAACGGCCCGGCGGGAATATTCGACGACCTTGTCTCTAATAATGGTGCCGCCGTTATTCCCATCATTGACATCCCCGCCGATACTTCGTCCGCTGCCGCGGCCGACTTCAGCACGCTGTGGTCTGACCTCCTCGGCACACTTTGATTCATCAATGCGCCGAGCAGGCTGCGCAGAAGGGAAACAGTTATGAGTTCTCGTCGTTCACACGGGTTTGCCGTCATTCTCGGCGGGGCCGCCGCCATAATGGGTGCGGCGTTACTTACCGGCCCCGTGGCGTACGCGGACGAGCCGTTTCCGGTGCCCCTCCCTGACATTGACGTATTCCGTCCCGGTAACGGTGGACCAACGGACGTCCAGACCTCTGGTCTCTTCCCCTTGTACTGGACCACCCAGGGAACCGGTGGCTTTGACATATTCGACCCACCAACCGGACACGTGATAGCCACCTATGACGCCACCGTGCATGTCGATGCTGCGCTGTTGGCGGCTCTCACCAATACTGTGACGCAGGTCATCGACACCACCGCCGGGGGTCCCGCGGTCGGGACGGTGTGGGGAGTGTCAGAATTCGGTATCCCGATTATTGCTGGCACGGACTTTTTCGTCCAGCCTGTCTTGGTGAACTATTCCGAAAGCGATCCGACGGGCACGACGCAAGACTGGTTCCAAATCCCTGCCCTCCAGGTCGGTGATTACTTCTCGACCGGCCCGGCTGGAACGCTGGACGAGCTGACGTTCCAGGGATTAGGACCTTTTTCGTTTGTTGTTCCCCTTTTTGATATCCCGGCAGCCGCATCCACCGCTGCCGCGACCGACACCAGTTCGCTATTGTCTGACCTCTCCGCGATGTTCTGATTCACCGTCCGTCGAGTGTGGGCTTGATGCACGCTTCGGTGGAAAAGTGTGCATCAAGGGCACGCTCGGCAAGGGTTTTGTGCCCAATGCCGAGGGACATCAATTGCGGCTCGGCGGCTTGCCCAGGTCAGCGGGGTTCGACGCGGTAAAGTGCTTGACGTGGTGAGAATTCCCCGACCTGCTCTACCGCACCCCGGTGCAAAGCCCGGGGTCAAGGTCGACGCGCGCAGCGAGCGCTGGCGCGAACACCGCAAGAAGGTGCGTGGTGAGATCGTCGAGGCGGCTTTCCGCGCCATCGACCGATTGGGACCCGACCTCAGCGTCCGTGAGATCGCCGAAGAAGCCGGCACCGCCAAACCCAAGATCTACCGGCATTTCACCGACAAATCGGACCTGTTCCAAGCGATCGGGGAGCGGCTGCGCGACATGCTCTGGGCGGCGGTCTTCCCGTCGATCGACTTCGCCACCAACTCGGTTCGCGAGATCATCCACCGCAGCGCAGAGGAATACGTCAACCTGGTCGACGAGCATCCCAACGTGCTGCGGTTCTTCATCCAGGGCCGATTCCCCGAGCAGTCCGAGTCGACGATGCGGACGCTGAACGAAGGCCGGGAGATCACGCTGGCGATGGCCGAAATGTTTAACAACGAACTGCGTGAGATGAAACTCGACCCCGCCGCGTTCGAGCTGACCGCCTTCGCTGCATTCGGTTCGGCCGCGTCGGCCACCGACTGGTGGCTGGGATCCGACCCCGCGAGCCCGCGGCGGATGGCCCGCGACAGGTTCGTCGAGCACCTGACGACGATCATGATGGGGGTCATCGAGGGCACCGCCCAGCTGCTCGGCATCAAACTGGACCCTGATCAGCCCATCCACAACGCGGTTCCGCGCGACTCCGCGGCGAGCTGAGCCTCGGCGGCGTTGACATCGCCGGGGCCATCGACCACACTTTCCGGTACCGTGGGTACCGGGTAAATAAGGAGCGGCGCATATGAGTATTGCCGAGTCGACGATCCAGCCCGACGCACAAGCGCCACCCGTGCATGCCCGCGCCGTCATCATCGGGACAGGATTCGCCGGACTCGGGATGGCGATCGCGCTGCAGCGTCAGGGTGTCGACTTCATCATCTTGGAGAAGGCCGATGAGGTCGGCGGCACCTGGCGGGACAACAGTTACCCCGGCTGCGCGTGCGACGTCCCGTCCCATCTGTATTCGTTCTCATTCGAACCGAAGGCCACCTGGAGCAAGCTGTTCTCCCCGCAGCCCGAGATCCTCGACTACCTCAAGGGCGTCACCGAGAAATACGGACTGCGCCGCTACATCCGGTTCGGTTCGCTGGTCGACCGCGCGCACTGGGACGACAGCGAATACCGCTGGCACGTGTTCACCGCCTCCGGGCGGGAGTACGTCGCCCAGTTCCTGATCTCGGGCGCCGGCGCGCTACACATCCGGCGGCTGCCGGCAATCGAAGGCATGGACGAATTTCGCGGCGCCGCTTTCCATTCCGCGCAATGGGACCACAGTGTCGACCTGACCGATAAGCGGGTGGCGGTGATCGGCACCGGAGCCAGCGCCATCCAAATCGTGCCGGAGTTGGTGCGCCGCGACGCGGGCGTGACCGAGGTGCAGCTGTATCAGCGCACCCCGCCGTGGGTGGTGCCGCGGCCGAACAGTCTGTTGCCGGACGGGGTGCGCAAAGCCTTCGCGAACGTACCGGGTCTGCGGCTGGCAGTACGATCGGGAATCTATTGGGGCCTCGAGGGTTTGGGCTACGCGATGACCAAGCGGCCAAGCCTGCTGCGTGCCGTCGAGTTGGTCGGGAAGTGGAACATTCGGCGCAGCGTTCGCGATAAGGAGTTGCGGCGCAAGCTCACTCCGAGCTATCGGGCCGGCTGCAAGCGGATTCTGTATGCCGCCGACTATTACCAGGCGGTGGCCAATCCGAAGACCACGCTGATTACCGAGCGGATCACCCGCATCACGCCCGAGGGCATCGTCACCGGCGACGGCGTCGAGCACCCGGTCGACGTCATCGTCTACGCCACCGGATTCCACACCACTGACTCCTACACGTTCGTCGACATCAAGGGTCCGCGCGGCGAGGATCTGGTGGACCGCTGGAACCGGGAGGGCATGGCGGCACATCGCGGCATTGCCGTGGCCGACATGCCGAACCTTTTCTTCCTGCTCGGACCGAACACCGGGCTGGGCCACACGTCGGTGGTTTTCATGATCGAGTCTCAAATCCACTATGTGGCAGAGGCGATCGCGGCGGTCGAGAAGTACGGAGCGCAGGCGCTTGCGCCCAGCCGCTCTGCTCAGGACCGGTTCAACGCGGAGCTGCAAGACAAGCTGGCCGGCTCGGTGTGGAACACCGGTGGCTGCAGCAGCTGGTACCTCGACGAGCGCGGTGTCAACCGAACGTTGTGGAGTGGTATGACCTGGCAGTACTGGCGGTCGACCCGCTCGCTCAAACCCGCCGAATACCGGTTCTTCGGAGTGGGCACGGGCTCGTCGGCGCAGCACCGAAAAGTCAGCGCCTGAGCAGATTTACGAACGCATTCGCGGCAGCATCCACTCCGGCATCGTCATTGGTGGCTACCAGATCCAGCAACAACCCGCGGGTGACAGCCAGGCCGAGGCGTGCCATCGCGGGATCGGACGCACTGCCGGCAAGGCCCGCGACCTCGGCGAGCCAGTCGTTGACGGCGCCGGGAACCATCCAGGCAAACGGCTGTTCTCCTTGCGCCGCACGGGCATAGCACTCGAAGAAGAGGCGCTCAAACCGGCGTAATTCGGGTCGATGGAGGTCGGCCCACATGGCGGCAAAGCCTTCGGCGGGATCTGTGGGCAATTCGGAAAGCAGCCGCATCTGGCGACGCTCGACCTCCTCGACGATCGCGATTAGCAGATCTTCTCGAGAACCGAAGTGGTGCAGCAGCATTCGATGACTGGTGCCGACCGCAGCGGCAACGTCGCGCAGGGAGCGGTCGCCGATGCCGTTCGCGGCGAACTCGTCGATCAGTGCGTCGAGGAGTTGGCGGCGTCGCTGTCGGTCAGGCGTGCGGACCATCGGCGCGGCTGAGTTGCTCAGCTCGGGCCTTGAGTCCTTGGCCCTCGAGGTCGAGGAAGCGCTTGGTCTTCTTGACCATCAACCGTCCGACCAGGGCGCCGAGTGGTCCGCGCTGGTCGAGTTGCTGGCGGACCAGGGTACCGCCACCGGTCCGGGCGGTGATGTAGTGACGAGCGCTCACGTGCACGCCTGGGGAGCGCTGCACCCACGTCCACGACGAGCCCGGTTCGATTTCGGTGACCTGCCAGACCAGCTTCTGCATGCCGGGTTGCTTGATCGCGAACCGTTTGCCCACGGCAAGGGCGGCGCCATCCAAGCCGGCCAAGGAAGTCACCGAGGCGGTCCAGTCGGGCCAATGCTCGACGTCGCTGAAGATCTCCCACACCAGCTGCGGCGGCGCATCGATTTCCACACTGTCTTCGGTAAACATGTACCAAATGGTACATGTTTAGTCGGGCCCTGAATAGGGGGTGTGCTCGACCGACGCCCGGCGACACGCCAACACAAGCTCTTGTGTTCCCTCGTCTTGTCGCACCCCAGGGGTAGTGTCGGAAGCCTGAGCATGTTCGCCTATCCGTCCTGCTGAAGTGGGGTTCTGGTGACCGAAAAAATGAAACTGATCGACCGGGTTTCGGCGATCAACTGGAACCGTCTGCACGACGAAAAGGACGCCGAGGTCTGGGAGCGGCTGACCGGCAACTTCTGGTTGCCCGAGAAGGTGCCGGTGTCCAACGACATCCCGTCCTGGGGAACGCTGAACGCCAACGAGAAGCAACTGACGATGCGGGTGTTCACCGGGTTGACGTTGCTGGACACCATCCAGGGCACGGTCGGGGCGGTCAGCCTGATCCCGGACGCACTGACGCCACACGAAGAGGCGGTCTACACCAACATCGCCTTCATGGAGTCGGTGCACGCCAAGAGCTATAGCTCGATCTTTTCCACGCTGTGCTCGACCGTTGAGATCGACGACGCGTTCCGCTGGTCGGAGGAGAACCCCAACCTGCAGCGCAAGGCCGAGATCGTCATGCAGTACTACAAGGGTGACGAGCCGCTCAAGCGCAAGGTCGCCTCCACCCTGCTGGAGAGCTTCCTGTTCTACTCCGGCTTCTACCTGCCGATGTACTGGTCGAGCCGCGCCAAGCTGACCAACACCGCCGACATGATCCGGCTGATCATCCGCGACGAGGCCGTCCACGGTTACTACATCGGCTACAAATTCCAGCGCGGCCTGGCGCTGGTCGACGACGCACGCAGGCAGGAGCTCAAGGACTACACC
>NZ_JBATXN010000422.1:0-21321 GCF_049673265.1 Mycobacterium sp.
TCGGCCTCCGCAGCGACCGCTTCAGCCTCGGCGCTCTGAGCCTCGGCGGACGGCTCCTCTTCGGCCTTCTCCGTTTCGACGTTGGCCGCGACGTCGTCCGGCTCGTCAGTCGCGGCCGGCTCAGGTGTTTCAGTCACCTCCGCCTCGGGGGCATCGACCTCTGCGGCGTCGGCCTCCGCGGCGACGGCTTCGGCCTCCGCGGCGACGGCTTCGGCCTCGGCGCTTTCAGCCTCGGGGCCGTCCTTGTCTCCCATCGTCACGGCGGTTGTGTCGACCACCGTCTCTACCGTTGCAGGCTCGCTCACCGGCTCGTGAACTGCGGTGCTGACAACGTCCGCGGACTTCGGCGAATCGGTTGTGGCCTCATCCACCGAGTCCGGTACCAGTCGGTCAGCGGCTGATGCACTCAGCGTCGCCGGATCCTCGCGGCCCTTGGGAGCCAGGATCAGATACACCACCGCACCGATGAAGACAAACATCGATGTGAAGGAGTTGATTCGAATTCCGGCGATGTGGGTGGCGGCGTCGTCACGCAACAGCTCGATGCCAAAACGTCCGATACAGTACCCGGCGACATAAAGCGCGAAAAGCCGACCATGCCCGATCGTGAAACGCCGATCCAGATAAATCAGTACGGCGAATACCACTAGATTCCACAGTAATTCGTAGAGGAACGTCGGCTGCACAATCATCGCAAGTTGCCCGGTCGACGCGCCGTCAAGCGAATGCACGTCGACGAATCCAGCCGGGTCACGTCGATAGAAGATTTCCAGCCCCCACGGCATCGTGGTCTCGTGGCCGAAGAGCTCCTGGTTGAAGTAGTTCCCCAGCCGCCCGATCGCCTGCGCGAGAACGATGCCGGGGGCTATCGCGTCGCCGAAGGCGGGAAGCGGAATGCCGCGACGGCGGCAGGCGATCCACGCACCCACTCCTCCCAGGGCGACAGCACCCCAAATGCCCAAGCCACCGTCCCAAATACGCAGCGCAGCACCGACTCCCGCGCCACCCTCACCGAAATACGTCCGCCAATCAGTTGCCAGATGGTAGAGCCGGCCGCCGATAAGGCCGAATGGCACTGCCCACAAAGCGATGTCATAAATCACGCCCCGCTCGCCGCCACGGGCCTCCCAGCGTCGATCACCGATCAGCAGCGCGGCGACGATGCCAATGATGATGAACAACGCGTACGCCCGGATGGGCACCGGGCCGAGGTGCCACACTCCGCGTGGCGGACTGGGAAAATAGGCGATGACAGTTGTCGTCATAAATCGGAAATCCTTTGACGTACACCGGCGGCCAGTTCCTCGGTCAGCGCCCGCAACGTAGGTATACCTGCAGTCAGCGCAGTGACCAGTGCCGAACCCACGATGACACCGTCGGCATAGCCTGCGATCTGAGCCGCCTGTTCGCGCGACCGCACACCCAGGCCAACACCGACAGGGATGTCAGAAACCGCCTTCACCCTGCGCACCAATTCAGGCGCCGCCTGCGACACCGCATCGCGGGCACCGGTCACGCCCATGGTCGACGCCGCGTAAACGAATCCGCGCGTCGCCTGGACCGTGGCCGCCAGCCGCTGCGGCGTCGACGACGGCGCAACTAAGAAGACCCGGTCTAACTGGTAGTGATCCGACGCCGCCAACCACTCGTCAGCCTCATCGGGAATCAGGTCCGGCGTGATCAACCCGTGCCCGCCGGCGGCGGCGAGGTCTCGCGCGAATGCGTCAATACCATAGCGCAGCACTGGATTCCAGTAAGTCATCACAACGGCTCGGCCCCCGGCTGCGGTGATCGCCTCGACGGCGGTCAGGGTATCCCGAACTCGTACACCGCTGCGTAGCGCAACCTCTGACGCCGTCGCGATCGTGGGTCCGTCCATACCCGGGTCCGAGTAGGGCACGCCGACTTCGATGAGATCGCACCCTGATTCGATCAACGCCGTCATTCCGTCGAGCGACGTCTGAACATCGGGGTACCCGGTCGGCAGGTAGCCGATCAGGGCTGCGCGGTTATCGCGTCGACAAGAGCCGAAAAGCTCCGTCAGACTGTGTGTTTCGCTCTGCTCGACGATCATCATCGTCCGTCGCTGTCCGGAAGTAAGCCGAACCACTTCGCGGCAGTCTCGACATCTTTATCGCCGCGGCCGGACAAGTTCACCACGATGACCGCCCCGCTGCCCATCTCGACGCCCAATTTCACGGCGCCGGCCACTGCGTGCGCCGATTCGATTGCCGGGATGATGCCTTCGGTCCGGCACAGCAACCGAAAGGCATCCATCGCCTCGCGGTCGGTGATCGGCCGGTATTCGGCACGCCCGGTGTCTCGCAACCAGGCATGTTCGGGGCCCACGCCCGGATAATCCAGACCCGCGGAAATCGAATGCGATTCGATGGTCTGCCCGTCCTCGTCCTGCAGCAGAAACGAGAACGATCCCTGGAAGGCGCCCGGTGACCCGCCGGTGAATGTGGCCGCGTGGCGGCCGGTCTCAATGCCGTCGCCGGCAGCCTCGAAGCCGACGAGTCGAACACCGGGATCGTCGAGGAACGCGTGGAAGATTCCGATGGCGTTAGACCCTCCGCCGACGCAAGCGGTGACGGCGTCGGGCAGTCGCCCCGCCTGGTCCTGGATCTGCACACGGGTCTCCAGTCCGATGACGCGCTGGAAGTCACGGACCATCGTCGGGAAGGGATGCGGCCCGGCGGCAGTGCCGAAACAGTAGTAGGTGTTCTCCGCGTTCGTGACCCAGTCGCGGAACGCCTCGTTGATCGCGTCTTTAAGTGTCTGCGAGCCCGACTTGACCGAAACGACCTCGGCGCCCAGCAGTCGCATGCGCGCCACATTGAGGGCCTGGCGCGCGGTGTCGACGGCGCCCATGTAGATGACGCAGTCCAACCCGAGCAGCGCGCACGCGGTTGCGGTAGCCACCCCGTGCTGGCCCGCACCGGTCTCAGCGATCACCCGGGTCTTGCCCATCTGCCGGGCCAGCAAGGCCTGACCCAGCACATTGTTGATCTTGTGAGAGCCGGTGTGGTTCAAGTCTTCTCGTTTAAGGAATATCCGCGCCCCGCCGGCGTGCGCACTGAGTCGAACGGCCTCGTAGAGCGGGGAAGGCCGGCCGGTGTAGTGCATCTGCAATTTGTCGAGCTCGTCGAGGTAAGTCTGGTCGGTGCGCGCCTTTTCGTAGGCGGCGGTCACCTCCTCGATCACCGCCATCAGCGCTTCGGCGACGTACCGGCCGCCGTACACACCGAAATGACCCCGGGAGTCGGGATCGTGGTGGGTGGGCTCGGCGATCGCCGCGCTAGAAGGCGGAAGTTCCGGACGCACGATGTCTGCCATCACAAAGGCTCAACGCTCAAGCGGTGCATAGCGTTCAAACCTTTACGAACGCCTAGCGGGCCGGTTTCGGACACGACGGATGCTTGCCCGCGGTAACCAGGTCCGCGACGGCTGCGCGGGGATCACCGCTGGTAACGAGGCCCTCACCAACCAGGACAGCGTCAGCGCCGGCGCCGGCATAGGCCAGCAGGTCGGCGGTGCCACGTACCCCAGATTCGGCGATCCTGATCACGTCGCTCGGCAGCCCGGGCGCGATGCGCGCGAAGCAGTCTCGGTCCACTCTCAGCGTTCGCAGGTCACGGGCGTTGACGCCGATCACGCGCGCGCCGGCCTTCAACGCCCGGTCGGCTTCTTCTTCGGTGTGCACCTCGACCAGTGCGGTCATGCCCAACGACTCGACGCGCTCCAACATCGACTCCAGCGCAGGCTGATCCAACGCGGCGACGATCAGCAACAGCATGTCGGCACCATGCGCACGTGCCTCGTGAATCTGATACGGGCCGACCACAAAGTCTTTGCGCAGCACCGGAACCGACACCGCTGCGCGGACCGCGTCGAGATCGTCGAGCGAACCCTTGAAGCGTCGCTGTTCGGTCAGCACGCTGATAATCCGCGCGCCGCCATCTTCGTAGGCGCGCGCCAATTTGGCTGGGTCGGAGATCGATGCGAGTTGGCCCGCCGACGGGCTGGCGCGCTTGACCTCCGCGATGACGCCGATACCGGGTTCGCGCAATGCCGCTAAGACATCCAACGGCGACGGCATCGCCTCTGCGGCCGCCTTGATCTCGGACATGCTCACGACAGCCTCACGAGCGGCAACGTCGGCGCGGACTCCTTCGATGATGGAGTCGAGCACGCTTGCCGAACTCATGTCGGTCCTTTTCCCCTTTGGCCCACGGCTGCCAGCAGAACAATGGCGTCCTTGGAAGGGTAGCGACCGTCGGCGCGCGGTTCGTCACCGACCCTCGCTGTCATGTTTCGTGTCGCGGATCGTCAGTCGGGTCATGGCCTTCGTCGAGGGCATCCCAGATCATTCGCTCCGAGACGATGTTCTCGTCGGCCTGCACCCGCGACCGGCGGGCCGCGGGCGTCACGTATTTGGTGTCAGCACCGCGGGTCGACGCCGCCGCCCGCATCAACAGCACGGCACCGAAAAGCGTGCACACCGCGGTCACCAGGGTGATCACCGGTCCGGGGTAATGGCGCTGGCTGCCCACCAACCACAGCACCGGAACGTGCGCGAGGTCAGCTGCCCGCGCCGCCACATCCGGGGTGACCAGCGTGCTGATCGCCAGGTAACCCGTCGCCAGGCTGACGACCGCCACCAGCATCGCGAGGATCCGCAGGGGCCAGCCGCGGACGGCGAGCGCGGCGACGGCGCTGGCGAGCAGCACGAGCGTTAGGGGGACCAGGGCCGACGACCAAGCAGTGCCGGACAGTGTGACGGCTTTTGGCGGGCCCAGCCCGTCGAATGTCCGCAGGTCGACCCAGGTCAGCCGGGATGACGCCCACAATCCGGCGGCCGCGAGCACCAGCAGGGCCTGGGCTATCCGGATGGTCCGCCGACCCGGGCGGTCGGGCGCAGCATCAGCCATCCTGGCCAGCCGCAGCGGTCAGAGTCTGCGCCGCGGCGATCGCGTTGAGCACCGCCCGCGCCTTATTGGTCGCCTCGGTGTGCTCGTAGGGCCCATTGGAGTCGGCCACCACTCCGCCACCGGCTTGAACGTAGGCCGTGCCGTCGCGCATCAGGGCAGTGCGGATCGCGATCGCAAAGTCGGCGTTGCCAGCAAAGTCGAGGTAGCCGACGACGCCGCCGTAGAGGCCGCGCCGGGTCTTTTCCACCTCTTCGATGAGTTCCATGGCGCGCACTTTCGGGGCGCCGGACAGTGTTCCGGCCGGGAAGCAGGCCGTGACGGCGTCCAGCGCGCTGCGGCCGTCGGCGAGCACCCCGGTCACTGTGGACACCAGGTGCATGACGTGGCTGTAGCGCTCGATGTGGCTGTAGTCCTCGACGCGAACGGTGCCCGGCACGCACACCCGGCCCAGGTCGTTGCGGCCCAAGTCGACCAGCATCAGGTGCTCGGCGAGTTCTTTCTCGTCGGCGAGCAACTCCTTCTCCAGCAGCTGATCCTCTTCTTCGGTATGACCTCGCCACCGGGTTCCAGCAATCGGGTGCGTCGTCGCGCGCCCGTCGTTGACAGTGACCAGTGCCTCCGGACTGGATCCGACAATCGAAAAGTCCGTTCCGCCAGCGCTATTCGGTACATGGAGCAGATACATGTATGGGCTTGGATTGGTCACCCGCAGCATCCGGTAGACGTCGACCGGATCGACACCGGTGTCCATTTCGAAGCGCTGCGAGGGCACTACCTGAAACGCTTCGCCGGCCGCGATCTGCTCGACGAGGTAGTCGACGATCTTCCCGTACTCCTCGACGGTGCGCTGCGCGCGGTACCGCGGCTCGGGTCGGGTGAACGTGCCGACCGTCGAGGGCAGCGGCTGACCCAGCGCGGCGGTCATCACGTCCAACCGAGCGATCGCGTCGTCGTAAGCCTCGTCGACCCGTTCGTCGGTGCCGTTCCAGTTCACCGCGTTGGCGATCAGCGTGATGGTGCCCTCGTGGTGATCGACGGCCGCCACATCGGTGGCCAGGAGCAGCAGCATGTCCGGCAAGTGGAGGTCGTCGACGGCCAACTCAGGCAGCCGCTCCAGCCGTCGCACCAGGTCATAGGCGAAGAAGCCGACCATGCCGCTCGACAACGGCGGTAGCCCCGGCAGAGCGGGGGTGGCCAGCAATTCGCACGTGGCGCGCAGGGCTTGCAGCGGGTCGCCACCGGTAGGAGCATCCTTGGGCGCCGCGCCGAGCCACACCGCGGCGCCAGCACGCACGGTCAACGCCGACGGCGCGCCTGCGCCGATGAAGGACCACCGCGACCAGGACCGGCCGTTTTCGGCTGACTCCAGCAGAAAGGTGCCCGGCCGGTTGGCGGCCAGCTTGCGGTAGGCGGACAGCGGGGTCTCGGCATCGGCCAGCACCTTGCGGGTCACCGGCACCACGCGATGCTCGGCCGCCAACGCGTGGAAATCATCCCGCGAGGTGGTAGCAGCGGCGAGGTTGGCGTGCATCCGTCTATCTTCCAAGCCGTCTTCGGCGATGCCGCATTGACCCCCGGCGTAGCGTAACGGCCATGAAAACCGGTGACACCGTGGCTGACTTTGAGCTTCCCGACCAGACTGGGACCCCGCGCAAGCTAAGCGCGCTGCTGTCCGATGGACCCGTGGTGCTGTTCTTCTACCCCGCCGCGATGACGTACGGCTGCACCAAGGAGGCATGCCACTTCCGCGACTTGGCTCAGGAATTCGCTGCGGCAGGCGCCAGCCGGGTCGGTATCAGCGTCGATCCTGTTGCAAAGCAAGCCAAATTCGCCGACACGCAGGGTTTCGATTACCCGCTGCTGTCCGACACCGATGGCGCGATCGCCAACCAATTCGGCGTCAAGCGTGGCCTGTTGGGCAAGCTGCTTCCGGTCAAACGCACAACCTTCGTCATCGGCACCGATCGCAAAGTGCTCGACGTGATTTCCAGCGAGATGAGCATGGACACGCACGCCGACAAGGCATTGCAGACGTTACGGGCCCGTAGCTAACCGGAGGCTTTGTAGCATGCTCGCATGCCGCTGAACCAGGGCCTCGGCGAAGGCGATGTGTTCGCCGGATACACGATCGTGCGGCGATTGGGATCCGGCGGAATGGGTGAGGTCTATCTGGCCCAGCACCCGCGGCTGCCCCGTCGAGACGCCCTCAAGGTGCTGCCCGCCACTTTGACCGCGGATAGCGACTATCGCCAGCGATTCAACCGCGAAGCCGACATCGCCGCGGAGTTGTGGCATCCCCACATCGTCGGCATCCACGACCGCGGCGAGTTCGAGGGACAGCTGTGGCTTTCAATGGACTACGTCGAGGGAACCGATGCCGCCGAACTGCTGAGCACGCAGTTCCCTTCCGGGCTGCCGAAAGCCGAGGTGTTCGAGATTGTCAGCGCCGTCGCCGACGCGCTCGACTACGCCCATCAGCGCGGACTGCTGCACCGAGACGTCAAGCCCGCCAATATCCTGCTGACCGATGCCGATCCGCGGGCGCGGCGAATCTTGTTGGCCGACTTCGGCATTGCCAAAGAAGTCGGTGATATCAGCGGCCTCACCGCCACCAATATGGTGGTCGGAACCACGGCCTACGCCGCGCCCGAACAACTCATGGGCTCCGACATCGATGGGCGGGCCGACCAATATGCGCTTGGCTGCACCGCTTTTCACCTGCTGACCGGGGCAGCGCCGTACCAGAATTCCAACCCGGCGGTCGTCATCACCCAACACCTATCCGCGCCGCCTCCACTGATCGGCGAACGTCGACCCGAGCTCGCGGAACTCAACGACGTGATCACCAAGGTGCTGGCAAAAGACCCCGGTGATCGCTACCCGAGCTGTTCGGATTTCGCGACTGCACTCACGGGCCAGCCGGCTGCTGCCGTTGCAGACACGCTTGCCGCCCAGGCGGCCTCGGCACCGACGACGCGTGCCGCCGCGCCACAGCAGTCCACGCCGGCGAAAACGCGCCGACGCGGCGTGGGCCCGGTGGTGGTGGTCTCGGCTGTCGCCACGGTCGTGCTGATCGCAATAGCAGGGTGGGTGGGCGTCGATCTGATGCGTCGCCACGCGCACTCGCCGGATGGCGTCGCCCCCACCGCCACCAGCCAGCCGGCCGAAGGCGCCAACCCCGGCCCGAGCCAGCCCAGCAGCGGGGCCCCCGCAGCGCCGTCGTCGATCCAGCTCAACCGGTACATCACCGATCCGTCCGGCGTGTTGGTCCCCGCTGGCCGCGCCGCGGTGGAGGCCGCCATCAACCGGCTTTACACTCAGCGCAACGTGCACCTCTGGGTGGCGTACGTCAACGATTTCGGCGGCCTCACGCCTTTGAGATGGGCGGAGGAAACGATGCGCGCCAACGGGTTCGGTAGCACCGATGCCCTGCTTGCCATTGCCCCCGGGCAGCACCGATTCTCGTTTCGCGTTCCGAGTGATGTCCCGGGTGTAACGCCCGCCAACCTCGAAGACATCCGGCGCAACCGCATCGAACCTGCTGTGCGAGAAAGCGAATGGGCGCGCGCGGCAGTGGCCGCCGTCGCTGGCTTAGAGAGCCTCGGCTAGATCACTGGCGCTGGCGGGCCGTCTCCCGGCTCCAGCAGAACGTCGGCGTCGAAGCAGCTGTGATCGCCGGTATGGCAGGCGCCACCGACCTGGTCGACCAGGAGCAGCACCGCGTCGCCGTCGCAGTCCAGACGTACCGAATGCACGTACTGAGTGTGACCGGAAGTCGCACCCTTTACCCACTGTGCACCGCGCGACCGCGAAAAATACGTGCCTTCACGGGTTTTCAAGGTGCGGGCCAGCGCCTCGTCGTCCATCCAAGCGACCATCAACACGTCGCCGCTGCTGCGCTCCTGGACGACGGCGGTGAACAGCCCGTCGGCGTTGCGCTTCAGGCGTGCGGCAATGGCAGGATCAAGCGTCATCGCACCGTGATCCCTTCTGCGGCCATGGCCGCCTTCACCTGGCCGATCGTCAACTGCCGGAAGTGAAACACACTGGCGGCCAATACCGCATCGGCACCCGCGGCAACCGCGGGCGCGAAATGCTCGGCCGCACCCGCGCCCCCGCTGGCGATCACCGGCACCGTCACCGCCGCGCGAACCGCCCGCAACATCGCCAGATCGAAACCGGCCCGGGTGCCGTCGGCGTCCATCGAATTGAGCAGGATCTCCCCCACTCCGAGCTCGGCACCGCGGGCCGCCCACTCGACCGCGTCGATGCCGGTGCCGCGTCGTCCGCCGTGGGTGGTGACCTCCCAGCCCGATGACGTCGGATCCGAGCCGGCAGGCACGGTGCGGGCGTCGACGGACAACACGATGCACTGAGAGCCGAACTGGTTGGCCATCTCGGCCAGCAGCTCAGGTCGAGCGATGGCAGCCGTGTTGATCGACACCTTGTCCGCGCCTGCCCGCAGCAACACGTCGACGTCGCCGACGGTGCGCACTCCGCCGCCGACGGTGAGCGGGATGAACACCTGCTCGGCGGTGCGGCGCACCACCTCCAGCATGGTGGCCCGGCCTGACGATGACGCGGTCACGTCGAGAAAGGTCAGCTCGTCGGCACCTTCGGCGTCGTAGGCGGCGGCAAGTTCCACGGGATCGCCTGCGTCCCGCAGGTTCTCGAAGTTGACACCTTTGACCACTCGACCGTCGTCGACATCCAGGCAGGGAATCACTCGCACCGCAAGGCTGGTGTTAGTACTCATCCGGTCGTCCTACCTTGCGCAGGATTTCGAGTACCTGGGCGTGCATGCCGGGGGCGGCGGCCAGTGCGGACTGCGAATCGGGGGTCCACTCTTCGCCGGCCAGGTTCGTAACGATGCCGCCGGCGGCTCGGACCAGCGCTACGCCCGCAGCGTGATCCCACACGTGATCACCGAAACTGATTGCACCGCCCAGAATCCCGTCGGCAACATAGGCGAGGTCGATTCCGGTGGCACCGTGCATCCGCATGCGCGACGACACCCGGCTGAGCTCTTCGAGCACCGCCAGCCGATACCGGCCCGGAAATCGGCCACGCGAGTCGACGTTGAAGGTTCCGACACCGATCACCGATTCCGTGAGTTCAACTTTGGCCAACGGCTTTTGCGGCACACCGTTTTTCATCAGCCCGCTGCCCACCACCGCGGTGTAGCGCTCGCCGGTGAACGGTAACCAGGTCAGGCCGGCCACCGGATCCCCATTGTGCAGCAAACCCAGCAGAATCGCCGCCAGCGGCGAACCCGCCGCATAGTTGAAGGTCCCGTCGACCGGATCCAGCACCCACACCCACGGCGAATCGACATCGGCGCCGCCGAACTCCTCGCCGTGCACGCCGATACCGGTCGTCTTCTCCAACGCCTCGACGACTTGGCGTTCGATGGCCAAATCGACCTTGGTCGCGAAGTCGTCGCCCTTCTTGCTGACCGCGGAATCAGCGCGGTGGCCTTCGAGGAATGGCTCGGTGGCGGCATCGAGGATTTCAGCGGCCTTGGCCACCAACGCGTCGAGATCCATTGCGGCCCTAGCCTGCTACCGCTGCCAGCGCTTGCAGCAGAGTGAACCGTCCGGCGTAAAGCGCCTTGCCCACGATCGCGCCCTCGACGCCGCTGCCGGTCAGCGTCGCGATGGCCCGCAAATCGTCGAGGCTGGACACGCCGCCAGACGCGATCACCGGGGCGTCTGTGCGCTCCGCGACCGCGCGCAGCAGGTCGAGATTGGGACCGGTCAAGGTGCCGTCCTTGGTGACATCGGTGACGACGAACCGCGAACACCCTTCGCCGTCAAGACGTTTCAATACGTCCCACAAGTCGCCGCCGTCGGTCTCCCAGCCGCGCCCGCGCAGCCGATGATCGCCGTCGACGATTTGGACATCCAGCCCGACAGCCACCTTGTCGCCATGTTCGGCGATCACCTGAGCGCACCACGTCGGATTCTCCAGCGCAGCAGTCCCGAGGTTGACCCGCGCACATCCGGTCGCCAGTGCGGCAGTCAACGAGTCGTCGTCGCGGATACCACCGGACAGTTCGACCTGCACGTCAAGCTTGCCCACTACCTCGGCCAGCAGCTCACGGTTTGAGCCGCGGCCGAACGCCGCGTCCAGGTCGACCAGGTGAACCCATTCGGCACCGTCGCGCTGCCAGCCCAGCGCAGCGTCCAACGCTGAGCCGTACTCGGTTTCGCTCCCGGCGCGGCCCTGCACCAAGCGCACCGCCCGACCCTCGACCACGTCGACGGCCGGCAACAAAATCAACCCCACGTCACAACCCCTCAACCCAATTGCTCAACACGGCAGCCCCGGCGTCCCCGCTTTTTTCCGGGTGAAACTGGGTGGCGGCCAACGGCCCGTCTTCGACGGCGGCCAGAAACGGCACCCCATGAGTGGCCCACGTCAGCAAAGCCTCAGACCGGCCTTCCCACCGTTGGGCCGCATAGGAATGCACGAAATAGAACCGGGCGTCGGCGTCCAGCCCTTTGAACAGCGCAGTGCCCGGCGCGGCGGCTACCACGTTCCACCCCATGTGCGGGATCACCGGTGCGTCCAACCGGGTGACGGCCCCCGGCCACTGCTCGCAGCCACTGGTCTCCATCCCGAATTCGACTCCGCGGGCGAACAGGATCTGCATGCCGACGCACACCCCCAGCACCGGTCGCGCGCCGGCGACGCGCTCGGCGATCACCCGCTCGCCGGCTATCCCGCGAAGGCCGCTCATGCAGGCCTCAAAAGCACCGACGCCCGGCACCACCAAGCCGTCGGCGGCTGCGGCGGCATCCAGATCGGCCGTCACTTCTACGGTGGCGCCGACGCGCTGCAGCGCACGCTGTGCGGAACGCAGATTGCCCGAGCCGTAGTCCAAAACCACAACGGATTTGGCTTTCACAGGGTCCCTTTGGTCGACGGCACGCCCGACACTCGCGGATCGGCTTCGACTGCCTGACGCAGCGCGCGCGCGACGGCTTTGTACTGGGCCTCGGTGATGTGGTGCGGGTCGCGGCCGTAGAGAACGCGAACATGCAATGCAATGCGGGCGTTGTTCGCCAGCGTCTCGAACACGTGCCGGTTGACGACGGTGTGATAAGGCACGGTGTTGCCGGCGATTATGAAGTGCCGCAGGTGGTCCGGCTCGCCGGTGTGCACACAATAGGGTCGGCCGGACACGTCCACGGCAGCGTGGGCCAGCGTCTCGTCCATCGGTATGTACGCGTCGCCGAACCGGCGGATGCCGGTTTTGTCACCCAGGGCCTGTCCCAGCGCCTGGCCCAGCACAATCGCGGTGTCCTCGATGGTGTGGTGCGCCTCGATCTCGACATCGCCCTTGGCGCGCACGGTCAAATCGAAGCTGGCGTGGCTGCCAAGTGCGGTCAGCATGTGATCGTAGAACGGGATCCCGGTGTCGACGTGGACCTTTCCGGTCCCGTCCAGGTCAAGTTCGACGACGATGTCGCATTCCTTGGTGGTGCGTTCCACGCGGGCGTGGCGCTGCGGGGTCATGACGCTCCTAAGGGCTGGGCCAATTCGGTGGCGGCGATCTGGGCGCTGGTCTGCAAGAAGACGTCGTTCTCTTCGGCTAATCCTGTGGTCGCGCGCAAGTATCCGGCGATCCCGACATCGCGTATCAGGACGCCGGCATCCAGGTAGCGCTGCCAGGCAGTCGGTGCATCGGCGAACCGCCCGAACAGCACAAAGTTGGCGTCGCTGGGAACGACCCGAAATCCCATGCTGCTCAACGCTGTACTCACCCGCTCGCGCTCGGCGATCAACGTCGCCACGCTGCCCAGCGTGTCATCGGCGTGCCGCAGCGCTGCGCGGGCGGCGACCTGAGTAACCGAAGACAGGTGATATGGCAGTCGTACCAACAGCATCGCGTCGATCACCGCCGGGGTGGCGATCAGGTAACCGAGCCGGCCGCCTGCGAAGGCGAACGCCTTGCTCATGGTGCGGGTCACGATGAGCTTGGTCGGATACTCGGAGACCAGAGCCACCGCGCTGGGCTGCGACGAAAACTCACCGTAAGCCTCGTCCACGATCAGGATGCCGGGCGTCGCGTCGAGCAGTTTGCGCAATTCAGGAAGCGAAACACTTTGCCCCGACGGGTTATTGGGGCTCGCCACGAACACCACATCGGGAGCACGGTCGACGATCGCCGCGACAGCCGCCTCGACGTCAAGGCTGAAGTCCGCCGCTCGCACCGTTTGGATCCATTCGGTGTGCGTGCCATCGGAGATGATCGGGTGCATCGAGTATGACGGGACGAATCCGATCGCGCTGCGCCCCGGTCCACCGAAGGCCTGCAGCAGCTGCTGCAGGATCTCGTTGGAACCATTCGCGGCCCAGAGGTTTTCTACACCGAGTGGGACACCGGTCTGCGCGCTCAGGTAAGCGGCCAGGTCACGGCGCAATGCCACCGCGTCGCGATCGGGATAGCGGTGCAAATCGACGGCCGCATCACGCACCGACGCGACCAGGTCATCGACGAGCGCCTTGGTAGGCGGGTGCGGGTTCTCGTTGGTGTTCAGCCGTACCGGGACCGCGAGTTGCGGTGCGCCGTAAGGCGATTTGCCCCGCAAGTCGTCGCGGAGTGGGAGCTCGTCGAGCTCCGGGCGTTTGCTCATCGCTCGAACCTCCGCCGTACCGCCTCGCCGTGCGCAGGAAGGTCTTCGGCCTTGGCTAACGTAACCACGTGTCCTGAAACATCCTTCAGGGCATCCTCGGTGTAGTCCACGACGTGGATACCACGCAGAAATGTCTGCACTGAAAGACCACTGGAATGGCGGGCGCTGCCCGCCGTCGGGAGCACATGGTTGGAGCCGGCGCAGTAGTCGCCGAGGCTGACCGGCGAAAAGGCGCCGACGAAGATGGCGCCAGCCGAGCGGATCTGCGCCGCAACCTGTTCGGCGTCCGCGGTCTGGATCTCTAGATGCTCGGCGGCGTAGGCGTTGACTGTGCGGATGCCGGCGTCGATGTCGTCGACCAGGATGATCGCCGACTGTCGTCCGGAAAGCGCGGTGGTCACCCGCTGGCGGTGCACGGTGGTCGCCAGTTGGGCGGCCAGCTCGGTGTCGGTGGCGTCGGCCAGGTCGGCGCTGGGTGTCACCAGCACGCTGGCGGCCATCTCGTCGTGCTCGGCCTGGCTGATCAAGTCGGCCGCGATGTGTGCGGGGTGGGCGGTGTGATCGGCCAGGATGGCGATCTCGGTCGGCCCTGCTTCGGCGTCGATGCCGACCCGCGAGCGGCAGAGCCGCTTTGCCGCGGTGACGTAAATGTTGCCGGGTCCGGTGATCATGTCGACCGGCGCGAGCTCGGCGCCGTCGGAGTCGATGCCGCCGTAGGCCAGCAATGCCACCGCCTGCGCACCGCCGACCGCCCACACCTCGTCGACGCCGAGCATCCGTGCAGCGGCCAGGATCGTCGGGTGCGGCAGACCCGCAAATCGGCCCTGCGATTGTGCCTGCGGCGGGCTGGCCACCACCAGTGAGTCGACGCCGGCGGCCTGCGCCGGCACCACGTTCATCACGACGCTGGACGGGTACACGGCGTTGCCACCCGGTACATACAGCCCGACGCGTTCGACCGGAACCCACCGCTCGGTGACGGTGGCGCCCGGGCCCAGCGTCGTCGTGGAGTCGGCGCGGCGCTGGTCGGCATGCACGGCGCGGGCGCGCTCGATCGCCACCTCCAGGGCGACGCGGACATCGCGGGCCAGGCCGGCCAGCGCGGCGTCCAACTCGGCGCCGGGCACCCGGACAGTCGGCGGCCGCACGCCGTCGAACGACTCGCCGAACTCCAGCGCGGCCTCCGCGCCCCGCTCCGCAACCGCCTCGACGATCGGGCGCACCGACGACAGCGCGGCATCCACGTCCACTCCGCCGCGGGGCAACGCCACCCGCAGCCGGGCTGGTGAGAGTTCCTCGCCCCGCAGGTCGATGCGCGCCATCACGTTCACGTTGACCATTGTCCCAGAACAGGGCAACTACATATCTGACCGGTACAGTGACCGCACACCACGAAAAACGGAGCCGCCATGTCCACAAAGGACCATCCCAACAACGCCCCCGGCGTTCCGATGATTTTCCCGGTCTGGTTCGAGAACTTCCAAGTCAAATACTTGAACGCTGCGCTACGGCCGTTCGCCCGTTTCGTGCCCGGATTCTCGGCCATCAAGCACCGTGGCCGCACATCCGGCAAAGAGTACGAGACCATCGTCACCGCGTACCGCAAAGGCAATGTGCTGGCGATCGCACTGGCCCACGGCAAGACGAATTGGGTCAAAAACGTGCTGGCCGCCGGCGAAGCCGACGTGCACTTCATCCGCAACAACGTCCACATCATCAACCCGCGGGTGCTGCCCGCCGGCAGCGACGGCGCGGGGCTGCCCCGGATGGCCCGGCTGCAGCTCGGCCGGATGGGGGTTTTCGTCGCCGATATCGCCTAAGCCCGGGTGAATACGGTCTTGCCGGCCATCGTCGGCCAGACCGACGGAGCGTCGTCCCACGGGACCACGCGGTCGACGACCGGTGACAGGTCGCAGCCGGCGGCCAGCAGCTCGACCACCTGCGGTATCACGGCACGCGCGCTGACCCGCCCGGTGATGAACCGCACACCGCGGGTGTACATCGGCAACAACGGCATCTCGACGCTGTATTCGGGGTAAATCCCGGTGTCGGTACATACGCCGTCGGGCCAGGTCGCGCGAAGCGTCGCAGCAAGCAGCGCCCGATCGCCGCTGGTGTTCACGGTGACCGGATAGGGATCCCAAGACTTGTCCGGCTTGGCGCTGTCATGTACGACCGCGCCGAGTTTTTCCGCTACAGCGAGCCGCTGCCCGTCGGTGTCCACGTAGTCGACGTGAAAGCCGAGCGCAGCGGCGAACGCCGCCGCGTACAGCCCGATCGAGAGTCGGCCGACCACCAGAACGCGGCGATCCACCGGATCAAGGCCCGCCAACTCCGCGCCGTGCGGCCCGACCGCACGCCAGCCGTCGGGAATGTTGTCCGACAGTGAGGCGATGGCGACCGGATCCACGGCGTCGGGAACCGGGATCAGCATCGCGTCGGCGTAGGGCACGAGCACCAGGTCGGACATGAATCCGCCGCCATCCAGGCCCGCAAGCGGGGCCATCCCATACATCGCCATCAGCGGTACCGATCCGCAAGAGCCCGTCACGCCGCGGCGGCATTCACGACAGTCGCCGCAGCTGATCTGAAACGGCACGACCACCCGGTCGCCGACGGCGACGCTGCCGACTTCGTCGCCGACGGCGACCACCTCGGCCAGCCCCTCGTGACCGACGGCATGCCCGGGCGGCATCGGCAGTCGGCCGCGGGCAACGGCCACATCCAGATCGCAACAGGCCACCGCCAGCGGCCGGACCAGCGCCTGCCCGGGCGCCGTGATTTTGGGCTCGGGGACCTCGCGCCAGGCGTATCGACCGGCCTCTTCAAACGTCAGCTGCCTCATTGCAGCATTCTTGAGTGATTACTCAAGTATTGCAAGTATTTTCTAGGCATGGCCCGCCCCGACCGCAGCCGAACCGCGCTGATCGACACCGCGACCACCCTGTTTCGCCGGCAGGGCTACGCCGCGACTGGGCTGAATCAGATCCTCGACGACGCAGGCGTCAAGCCCGGTTCGCTGTATCACCACTTTCCGAAAGGCAAGCAGCAGCTGGCAGCGGCGGTCGTCGACAGCAGCGGAGCTGCCATCGAGCAACTGCTGCGCAGGTTCCTGGCCAGCGGACGGCCGGCTGCGGACGTCGTGGATCGATGGATTGATCTACTGATCGACGGGCTGACCGCCGACCGGCGCGACGGCTGTCCCATCGAGCCGATCGCCACCGAATCGGTGAACGCCAGCACATTGGTGCGCGCGGCCTCGGCGCGCGCCTTTACCGGCTGGTGCCGGGCGATCGAAGAGCGGCTGAGTTCCGACGGCTGGTCGGCAGCAGAAGCGGAAAGCGTTGCCGTTGCGGTGATCTCGTTGATCGAGGGAGCACTGATCTTGTCTCGCATCGCCGGCGACGCGGGTGCACTGGTCGCCGCCAAACCTGCAGCACGCCGCTTACTTCACCGCTAGACGTCCAAACCCACGTCGAGCACCCGCACCGAGTGGGTGAGGGCGCCGACAGCCAGGTAATCCACACCCGTGCCGGCGTAGTCCGCGGCCGTTTCCAGCGAAAGGCCGCCGGATGACTCCAGTTTGGTGGCCGGCGCCCAGGCGTCGCGGCGCTGCACCGCGATCTGGGTCTGCCAGACCGGAAAGTTGTCGAGCAGCACCAACTCGGCTTTTTCGTCCAACACCTCGTCGAGCTGCTCGAGCGAGTCGACTTCGACCTCGCATGGCAGATCAGGCGCGGCCGCCCGCACGGCGCGTAACGCCGCGACCACCGATCCCGCCGCCGCGACGTGGTTGTCCTTGATCAGCGCCGCGTCGCCCAAGCCGAACCGGTGGTTGACGCCGCCGCCGACCCGGACCGCGTACTTTTGCAACGCCCGCAGGCCCGGCAGCGTCTTGCGGGTGTCGCGGATCTGCGCCTTGGTGCCATCGACGGCGTCGACCCAGGCGGCCGTCGCGGTAGCGATCCCGGACAGGTGGCAGACCAGGTTGAGCAGGGTTCGCTCGGCGGTCAACAGGCCGAGCATCTGGGCCTGCACCGTCAACGCCGACGCGCCCGGCTGCAGCCGCGCACCGTCCTCGACGCGATCGAGCACCCGGTAGCCGTCAGCGCCAAGCACCTCGTCGAGCACCAGCAGTGCGACGTCCACTCCGGCAATCACCCCGGGCTCGCGGGTGATCAGCGACGCGGTCGTGGTGGCGCCGTCGGGCACCGTTGCCGAGGTCGTGATGTCCGGCCCGTAACGCAGGTCCTCATCGAGCGCGCGACTGATCGTGGCGCGAGCCTCGGCCAGCTCACCATCCGAGAGGGTCATCAGCACACCGCTGCCAGGGCATCCACTTGCGCGCTGTCGTCATCACCCAACCGGACGACGATGCTGCAGACCTGGGCGAGCGAGGCGTCGGGGTATTCGGCGCGGTGGTGACAACCGCGACTCTCGTTGCGGGCCAACGCAGCCGAAGCGATTGCGCGGGCGGTTACGGTCAACGCCGCATCTTCGACGTCGGCGCCGGCGCGGATGGCTCGAATCGGCGCCGTCGACAATATTCCGGTCAGCCGGCGCAGGCCATCGGCATCGCGGACCACCGAGGCGTCGCGGCTCATTGCCCGCTGCAGATCGCCGCGGCCCAGCGCGGCACGTGCGACTGGTTCCGGCGCCGTCGCACACGGACATCCGACCAGAACCGAGTGCGCCGCCGCGGCGCTTCCCGCCCGACCGCCAACGACCAGACCCTCCAACAGGCTGTTGGACGCAAGCCGGTTGGCGCCGTGCATCCCGGTTCGAGCGACCTCGCCGGCAGCGAAAAGCCCGGGCAGCTCGGTTTGTCCATGCACGTCGGTGATCACGCCACCGCAGCTGTAGTGCGCGCCCGGCGTCACCGGGATCGGTTGGCGCACCGGGTTAATGCCGGCTTTGCGGCACGCGGCGGTGACGGTCGGGAAGCGGTCCGCGAAATCGCCGATGCCGCGGGCGTCGAGATAGACGCACGGGTCGCCAGTCGCCCGCATCCGAGCGTCGATAGCGGCGGCCACCACATCACGCGGTGCCAAATCGCCCATCGGATGTACGCCCGCGGTGACCGAATTGCCTTGGCTGTCAACCAAAACCGCGCCTTCGCCGCGGATCGCTTCGGTGACCAGCGGTCGGCGGCCCCCCCTGCTGTTGTCGAACAACATGGTGGGGTGGAATTGGATGAACTCGATGTCGCTCACCGCGACACCTGCCCACAGCGCCAAGGCCACCCCGTCGCCGGTGGAGCCATCTGGATTGGTGGTCGCGCCGTAGAGGTGTCCCAGCCCGCCGGTGGCCAAGATCACCGACGCCGCGTGGACGATGCCGATGCCGTCGGGATTGGCGACAAGCACGCCGGTCACCGCGGCACTGTCGTGCAACAGCCGCAGGGCGGCATGGTTGGTGCGGATGTCCAGCGCGCCTGCCGCATGGTCGAGCGCCCGCTGGACCTCGGCGCCGGTGGCGTCACCGTTGGCGTGCACAATGCGCCGCCGGGAATGGCCGCCTTCGCGGCTCAGCGCCCATCCGCCGACCGCTGTCTCGTCGAATCGTGCTCCCTCGCTTACCAATTCGACTACGGCCCGATAGCCGTCCGCGACTATCGATGTCACGGCGTCGGTGTCACAAAGCCCTGCGCCGGCAGCCAGCGTGTCGGCGACGTGCGCGTCGACGGAGTCGTCGGTATCGGGCAGCACCACCGCGATTCCACCCTGGGCGTAGTGCGTGGCCGTCACGCCCGACCGGCGGCCTGCCTTGCTGAGCACGAGGACTCGCCGTCCGGCCCGATGGGCGGCGAGCGCGGCGGCCAGGCCGGCGACCCCGGTGCCGATGACCACCACGTCGGCCCGTTGCTGCCAGGCCGGGCGGACGCTCATTCGCCGCCGCCGGGCTGGCCGATCGCGATCATCCGCTGCACGCTTTGCCGTGCCAGCCGAGCGACCTGTGCATCGACGTGGACTTCGTCAGCGCCCTCGACCAGGCAACGCAACAGAGCCGCGGGGGTGATCATCTTCATGTACTTGCATGACGCACGGTCGTTGACGGCGCGGAAGTCGACACCAGGCGCGGCATTGCGCAGCTGATACAACATCCCGACCTCGGTGGCGACCAGCACCTGCCGGGCGTGGGTGTCGCGCGCGGCGTCGAGCATGCCGCCCGTCGACAAGATCTTCACGCGCTCCTCCGGAAAGGCGCCCTCGCCGGCGAGGTACAAAGCCGATGTCGCACAGCCACATTCCGGGTGGACGAACAATTCGGCGTCTGGATGCTTACGGGCCTGCTCGGTGAGCTCGTCGCCGTTGATTCCGGCGTGCACATGGCACTCGCCGGCCCAGACGTGCAGGTTGGCCCTTCCGGTCACCCGGCGGACGTGCGCCCCGAGGAACTGGTCGGGGCAAAACAGCACCTCGCGGTCCGGGTCGATGGAGGCGACGACGTCGACTGCGTTCGAGGAGGTGCAGCAGACGTCGGTGAGCGCTTTGACCGCTGCGGTGGTGTTGACATAGGAGACAACGACGGCGCCGGGATGTTCGTCCTTCCAAGCGTGCAGGTCTTGGGCGGTGATGGAGTCGGCCAGCGAGCAGCCCGCCCGCTGGTCGGGAATCAGAACGGTCTTTTCTGGGCTGAGGATTTTCGCCGTCTCGGCCATGAAGTGCACGCCGCAGAACACGATGGTTTCTTCAGGCGCCTCGGCAGCGATCCGGGACAGCGCCAGCGAGTCGCCGACGTGGTCGGCCACATCCTGGATGGCCGGGAGCTGGTAGTTATGCGCCAGAATCGTGGCGTTTCGCAGCTCGGCCAGCCGGCGAATCTCGGCCGCCCAGCGTGCGTCGCCGTCGACGCCGCCGTATCCGTGGGGAGAGCTGGTAATGGCCGCGGCCAGGTCGTTTTCCAGGTAGACCTTCTCGGAAGGCAGCTGATCCGTGCGATTCAGGACCGTCATGGCCGTTCCTTTCACCCCCGACCCGGTTTTCGACTTATAATCGAAAACATGCCATATGGTAGCACTGCTCACGAAGTGCTCGCCGTCGTATTCCAGGTTCGGGGCCTCGGTTCAGGTCCGAAGACCCAGAAGCCGCAGCTCAGCGTCCTGCTCTGGCAGCGCGCCCGCGATCCGCACCGAGGTGCGTGGGCGCTACCTGGCGGAGCGCTACGCCACGACGAGGACATGACGACGTCGGTGCGGCGTCAGCTGGCCGAGAAGGTTGACCTGCGTGAAGTCGCTCACTTAGAGCAGCTCGCAGTGTTCTCCGCCCCCGACCGGGTGCCCGACACCCGCACGATCGCGTCGACATTTTTGGGCCTGGTGCCCTCCCCCGCTGTCCCGGAGCTGCCACCCGACACCCGCTGGCACCCGGTCACCGCGCTGCCGGCGATGGCCTTCGACCATGGACCGATGGTCGACCACGCCCGCACCCGGCTAGTCGCCAAGATGTCCTACACGAACATCGGATTTGCCTTAGCGCCAACCGAATTCGCAATGTCGACGCTACGTGACATTTACAGCGCCACGCTCGGGCACCCGGTCGACACGACTAACCTGCAGCGCGTGCTGGCCCGTCGCGGCGTCATCACCGCGACCGGCACCGTCGCGCAGTCCGGCCGCAGCGGCGGGCGTCCGGCGGCGCTGTATCGCTTCACCGACTCGCAATTGCGGGTTACTGACGAGTTCGCCGCTTTGCGTCCACCCGGCGGGCCGACTGGATTCTTAACGCCCCCTTAAGCAACAATGC
>NZ_JBATXN010000423.1:0-14656 GCF_049673265.1 Mycobacterium sp.
GCCGCTTACCGGCCCCGCCGCGGCAGCTGTGCCGTCGGTGGAAGCCAGCTCGGCAAATGCGTTCAACCAGATGGGACTTGCGGGTATGGCCGGACAAGCGATGGCCGGCCCGCCGGTCGCAGACGCCAACCAGGACAGCGGCAAGGCGGTGACCCACGCACGGCTAAATGGCCGCGGTCCAAGCGCGGCGAATGACGATGAGGTCGACGTGACGCCCGCACCTCGGACCGTCGTCACCGGGGTCGCTGCCGCGATACGCGAGATCGCCAGGCTCCGCGATCAGGGACGTCTGACCGAACAGGAGTACAAGGAGCAGAAGAAGCGCCTGCTCGAGGTCTCCATCGGACACCGCCCGTTGGCCTGAGCGGTAGTTCAGCCCACTGCCCGAGCCGACCCTACCGCCAGGTCGCATACCTGTCGCACCGCGTCGTCATCTCCATGACGACTTTGACAGCCGATGCTGATTCGAATCGCTTTGTCGACCAACACAATCCATTGGATGTCATGCCCGGGCCGGAGCTCCCGATAGGTGACGGCCGGGCGACCGGTCCTGGCGCCGGCCGGGTTGAAGTCGATGAACACGCCAGTTGGTTCTGCATCGATTGCATGTTTCAGAGACTCGGCGGTCGCGCTCAGCGTAGCGATTGCAACTTGGGATTGCGTCATATGCAGCGCCACTTCCGGGTCCGATGGCGAGGTGACTTGCACCCGCGCCGAACCCGGCCCGGCAATGATGCGCTGCATGGCCCATTGCACCGGAACCCGCAGCGCGACGTGACCTTCCACCAGAAACGTTGTAGGCATGCCATCGCCGGCCGGCACAGTGTGACGGCCCGTCGTGAGCACCCCGAGCACTCCGAATACCGCAACACTGAACAGTACGGCCAACAGAATCGGCCCCCAGTGCCGGCGATACCCACGACCAGCAGCTTTGGTGCAATGCGGCTCGTAAGCTGCGCTCTGGCCCCGAATAATCTGTGCAGCAAGTTTTTTCAAGCCGGCATCGTCGACTTGCACCGCATTGATTCCGTCGCAAACGCGCAGTTTGTCGGCGATCATCGCCGCCAGCGCGCGGGCGTGACCTACCGTGCTCGACGCATCGATCACCACGGCCGCAGCCGCGCCCGAAGTCATCTCGCGGATGGATCGTATAACGGCCTGAGCGACGCGCTCGGGTTCGCCACGACGCATTTCGGCTACCACCGCGGCGCCGGTGACCACCACGAAGCAGTCAGCGATTTCCACAACCGCCGTCGCGTGCTGGGACTCGAGCGGGGATGCCTGGATCAACAGCCACGACCGGGGTTGCAGCACAACATCGCCAGCGAGGTCCTCTGCCGCAGCGCTGAGCAGATCGATCCGCGTCGGCGCCCACCACGACGGGTGAACGACGATCACCCGGTCAGAGCCACCGTAGGCATACGAACCCAGAACGGTCCGCCACAGCGAGTAAACAGTGACGGGGCGGAGGTCAATCAGAGTTACCGAGTCGTCGATGCTATCGAATGCGGCGGTTACTATCTCATCGTCATCGACTGTCCTTTCGCCGCAGCATAATTGCCGAATTTTGTTCGGTCCGACCTCAACTATGTGCGTGGTCATGGCAGGGGACTCCAGGCGACCTGTACCACCTGCGGGCTATTCCCGCGAGTGATCAGCGTGCCGCGACCAGGCGGCATCGGTGACGGGCGGACAGACCCAATCATCAGGCCCTCGTCCGGACTTCCGCTCATCAGCAGCGCCATGCACCCAGCATCACGCAGGCCGGCGAGCAGGGGCTCAAACATGGCGCGAGCGGCACCGCCGCTGCGGCGGGCCACCACCACATGCAAGCCCAGGTCCTTGGCCTGCGGTAAGAATTCCAGCAGCGCTGACAGCAGATTGCCGTTAGCTGTGGTGACCAGGTCGTAATCGTCTATCACGAGATAGATTTCGGGTCCTTGCCACCAGGACCGGGTGCGCAGCTGCACCGGAGTCGCGTCCGGTGGCGGTACCCGTTCACGCAGCCGGCTAGCCAGGGCCGGTAATACCGTCTCAACGGCATTCGCCGAGGCAAGGTATCCGCCAAGATGTTCGGAATCGGGCCCGGCGACACCGAGCAGCGAGCGGCGGAAATCGATGATGAACAGCTGGGATTGTGCGCCGGTCGTGGTCCGCAGGAGCTCATGGCAAACGATGCGCAATGCGGCCGTCTTGCCGCATTGGCTGTCCCCGAGGATCAGAAGGTGTGGCTGTTGCGTGAAATCGATCGCTACCGACCGCAATTCATTCTCCTCGAGGCCGAGCAGGACATCGGTGCTCGATCCGTCGACTGCCCGCGCAACCACGCTGTGGTAGTCGACGTGTCTGGGTAATAGCGGTATTGGGGGCGCGGTACATCCGCTATGAGGACGCCGCAATCTCTCTCCCAGTCGCCCCCCGCACAGCGCGATCGCCATGTGCAGTCCATCTTCGGAAAGCCCCCGACCCGGCTGGCCCTCAGGGACGAGGTGAGCCCGTCGACGATCCAGTTCGGAATCCGCGGGATCGCCGAGCCGCAGCTCGATCCGGGTCCCGATCTGATCCCTAAGAGCGGGGCGAATTTCAGCCCATCGCGAGGCGGACAGCACCACGTGCACCCCAAATGAGAGTCCCTCAGCAGCGATGCTGCTGATCGATGTCTCGAGCGTTTCGAATTCACGGCGCACGGTCGCCCATCCGTCAACAACCAAGAAGACATCACCGAAGCGATCGCATCTTGGATCTTGGCTGGCCTTCAGCAGCCGATACTTCTCCATGGATTGGATCCCATGGTCGCGGAAGACAGTCTCGCGGGTCCGGATGATTGCTTCAAACTGGGTAACCATCCGCCGAACTAACTGCGGGTCTGCTCGACCGGCGACCGAGCCGACGTGCGGCCAGTCGCTCAACGATGTCAACGTCCCGCCGCCGAAGTCGAGACAGTAAAACTGCACCAAGCTCGGATCGTGGGTAAGGCCCAGCGCAGTGACCAGCGTGCGCAACGCCGTCGATTTGCCGGATTGCGGCGCTCCAACTACGGCCACATTGCCAGCGGCTCCGGACAAGTCGACGATCAGCGACGTACGTCTCTGCTCGAACGGGCGGTCCACGATGCCGATGGGAATGGTCAACCCACGCCTGGGCGCGCCCTCTGATTCCGCATCGCGCAGAACGGTCTCCAGCGCCGGAGACGCTCCAAGGGGCGGCAGCCACACCTCATGCGCACGCGGGCCGTGCCGCGCGAGCCGATCGACGACTGTCTGCAGTACGGTGCGCCGCTCATCGCCGCCCGCGCTGCCGGTGAGTGCGATCGGCCCGGCCGGGCGTGCGGTGAACATCCGCACCGGCCACGGCTGCTCACCGTCGTCCGCCAAATCGCAATCCTTTTCACCGCCTTCTGTTTCCGCATGGCACGGACCTGAGACGTACGCGGTCTGGAAGCGAATCAACGCATCAGCGCCGACGCGCAGATACGCGGCGCCCGGCGTGCTGGGCAATTCGTAGCCATCGGCCGTTCCCAACACCATGCGTGACTCGTTGGCCGACAATGTCTTCAGGCACACGCGATAAGACAGATGCGAATCCAACCCGCGAAGTCTGCCTTCATCCAGACGTTGACTGGCTAGCAGCAGATGCATACCCAGCGATCGGCCGAGTCGGCCGATCGCTACGAAGACGTCGGCGAAATCCGGGTGCTGGCTGAGCAGTTCGGAGAATTCGTCGACAATGATGAACAACGCTGGAAGGGGACCTAATCGGGCTCCTGCTTGCCGGGCACGGTCGTAGGCGACAATCCCGTCGAGGTTACCCGCCGAACGGAGCGCTTCCTGGCGACGGTTCATCTCACCGGTCAGTGCATCGCGCATTCGGGCGACCAATGCCGTCTTGTCGGCCAAGTTCGTAATGACGGCCGCGACGTGCGGCGCCGGCTCCAAGCCGGCGAAGGTAGCACCGCCCTTGAAGTCAATGAGCGCGAGGTTGAGCGCTTCTGGTGAATGACGGACCATCATCCCGAGTGCGACCGTGCGCAAGAATTCCGATTTGCCCGACCCGGTCGCTCCGATGCAAAGCCCATGCGGCCCCATACCTTTGCCGGCGGCCTCCTTGATGTCGAGTTCCAGCGATGTGCCCGTGACGGTTGTGCCGACCGGAACACGAAGTCGATCGCGTGGACTGCCGCCGTTCCAGCAATCAGTCGCGGTGTAGGAGCCGAGATCGCCGATGCCGAGCAGGTCCTGCCATCGCGAGCCGTCGCCCGGTAATGCATCGGGCCCGCGGTATCCCGCCAGTCGTCGCGCACACGTCAGCGCAGCCGTGTAACTCATCTGGTCGGGGCGTCCGGATACTTGATCATCGCCGGATTGTCCGCTCGTCAGCTCGTCCTCGCTCACTCGCAGAAGCAGCTCGCTTGTACTTGCGGGGCGGTTGTGACCGGTGTCGACCTTCAGCGACGTCACGCCGGCAACGTCGTCATCGACGATGACGACCAGCTGCGGCGACAAGCCGGCGAATGCGTCTATGGCCGCAGCCAGCGTCGGGTACATCATCCGGGCAGAGCCGAGGCCGTCTTTGGCGTGCGGATGTTGATTGTGCGGCAACCATTTCAACCATTCCCAGTGAGCTCGACTGCGGTCGCTGATCACGGCGGCAATCAAGACCAGCCTCGGAGGATGCAAGACGGCGAGCTGACAAATCATGGCGCGTAACAGCGCCCGCACGTGCGCGGCTTCGCCTTGAAACGTCACGGCCTCGAACTCCCGAAGGTCGATCGCGATGGGTAGATCCGGGACCATCGAGTGCGTTTTCAGAAAGCGGTGCAGTGCGGTCCCCGTGATCGGATCTAGCCGGTCGGTCGACCGGGTCGGCGGAGAAACCAGGCGGGTGGAAAGGCGCTGTGTTCCGACACCAATTCGGATGCGGCAGAAATCCGAATCCGACGATCTCCGCTCCCACATTCGGCAGCCCCCGACCAACGTCCACAGCGAATCGGGATCCGGATGGCACCACATCAGCGACGAACGCTGCGCCGCAGCGGTTTCAACGACAACGGCCCGTAAGTCGGAGAGATAGCCAAGATACTCGGCGCGGTCGACATTGAGCTCGCCGCGCCGCCGATCCGCCCCGGACATCACTGTCACCACCGCCGAGAACAGCATCATCAGCGGAAACGTCATGAACGCCGGGTTGCGCGCCACGGCCGAGCGGGACAAAAAGACGACCGCCATCATCGCGGCTGTCGCGATGGCCATGACGACCGGCAGAAAACGGGCCACCACATTCGTCCGTGCCTGTCGCGGCACGTCTGGTGGCGCCGCAATGACGACGTCGCCCGACCCGAACACCGGCGGTGGCAGCCGCACCGGAGGGCTGAACTCCAGCGTTGCAGAACTATCGCGTTGGCCCATGCGATCGGCACCGTAGGTGCGAGTGAAAACAACTGCAAGTCAGCTGTGGATCGCTGCATGCGGGGCATCACGACGTCGGTTAGCGTCCGCATCGGCGAACGGAGGTCGCAGTGCACCAAACAGTCGGAGCGCGTCGAAGCGCCGAGCCCCATCCCGCCGACGGGGATTTTCGGCGGGTGGTTGTGTACGCCGACTCACGTTACATCGATTTAGTGCTTTCGGCCGCGCTGCCTATCGGATCGCTGATACCACCGATCATCGACATTGCGGCGGCCGAATATGGCCACCACTTTGATCCGCAGGCTATTCGATACCAGCTTTCGCTCCCCGGCAATATTGCGCTGGACCCGTCAAAGACATTGGCCCAGTCTGGAATCCGACACGGCGCGGTATTGATCCTGACCAGCTCGTCGACCGTTTTGACGCCACCGCGTTTCGATGATGTAGCAGAGGCCGTATCTGTCTCCCTCGCTTCGAAAGCGCGACCCTGGACTCGGCAAGCTGCCGGGCTGGTTAGTGCGTTGGCCGCCAGTTGCTTAACGGCCACCAGCGCAGCGATCTTGATTGCAACGGCCGTTGCTACCAACGATGTCCGACGGGGCGGCTGTGCCGTCGCCGCGGTGGCCGGTTTCATCGCGCTGCTGGCGGCGCTAGCCGCCCACCGCGTATTTGGCGACGGGACAGCCGGACTTACCTTGGGCCTGGCGGCTGGCGGATTCGCCGCGCTCGCCGGCTTGCTGGCCGTTCCGGGCGGTCTGGCGGCGCCGAATGCGCTGCTTGCGGCGGCTGCCGCTGCTACGACGGCGACCGCCATGCGAGTGATAGGTTGCCGCCCAACCGTGTTCACCACGGTGGCATGCTTTGCGGGAATAGAAGCGGCTGCAGCAGCGGTGGGAGCGGTCACCGCCGTACCGCTACCTGCGATTGGTGCGGTGTCCGCGGCGATAGCGCTGGTTTTTGTCGAGGCGTCCGCACCACTGTCGATCATGCTGGCAGGGCTGTCATCGCAAGTGACGTCGGAGCCCGATACGGCTCGTGACACGCTGAGCGCCAAGTCGATCCACGCCGATAGCTGGCTAACCAGCCTGGTCGCCGCATTTTCTGCTGCTGCGGCGCTGGGTGCTATCGGCGCGGCGACTGGATCGTTATTCACCGACAGCCCACGCTGGCTTGGCGCTGCGTTCGCCACGGTAGCCGGCGGCGTGCTGCTGTTGCGCGCGCGCTCGCACCCTGACCTGGCGAGATCGGTGCCACTGGTCGCGGCGGGAACCGCCACGCTCAGTGCAACTCTCGTCATCACCGCCGTTGCCTACCCGCCTCAGACGCCGTACATAGCTGCTGTGTCGACGTTGCTGGCCGGCGCCGCTTTATACCTAGGTTTCATTACGCACACCGCGATGCTCTCCCCCATCGGGCGACGACTGGTCGAGCTGCTGGAGTATGTCGCCTTCGCCGTCGTCGTGCCGCTCGCGTTCTGGATCTGCGGGCTTTACAGCGCCGTGCGTAGCATGAACCTGCCATGAGCCCCGCGCAGTCCAAAGCGCTGCGGTGTGCGTCGGCGGCGATGATCATCGTGCTGCCGCAATGTGAAGCGCCAGCAGCGCATGCGGTCTCGCCGCCGCCGATCGACAACAGCCGGCTACCCGGGCCAGCGCCGGCGAGACCGCCGCGGCCCACCGTGCAGCGGTCGATATGCGCAGTGCCGTCCATGGCCGCCGATGCAAAGCGGGCCAACGACTCCGGTCAACTCTCCGGACTCGATTTGCCCGCGGTTTGGAAACTCACGCGCGGTTCGGGCCAACGGGTGGCTGTCATCGACACCGGTGTTTCGCCGCACTCGCGGCTGCCCGACACGGCGGCCGGCGGTGACTATGTATTTACCGGCGATGGCACCCAAGATTGCGATGGTCATGGGACGGCCGTGGCCGGGATCATCGCTGCCGCACCGGATTCCCATCATATGGATGACTTCAGCGGGGTGGCCCCCCGCGCCCGTCTTATCAGCATCCGCCAGTCCAGCACCAAGTTTCGCGCAATCGCGGATACGTCCGATTCCGGCTTCGGCGACGTCGAAACCATGGCAAAAGCCGTTCGAACGGCAGCGGATCTCGGCGCATCGGTGATCAATATCTCCTCGGTTGCCTGCATCCGGGTCGGATCGGCGCTCGACGACCGCGCACTCGGCGCCGCGCTGTCTTACGCGGTTGACATGAAGAACGTCGTCGTGGTGGTTGCCGCCGGCAACACCGGTGCGGGGCAGTGTCCCGCCCAGCGACCCGAAGCGACGTGGGACACCGTGACGGTTGCGGTCAGCCCGGCGTGGTACGACGACTACGTGCTGACCGTGGGTTCGGTAAACGCGCAAGGCGAACCATCGTCGTTCACCCTTGCCGGACCGTGGGTGGATGTCGCCGCCCCCGGTGAGGCGGTGACATCGCTGAGCTCGTCGGGAGATGGCTTGATGAATACCCTTGGGGGACCGGATGGTTCGGTGCAACTATCAGGCACCAGCTACGCGGTTCCTGTGGTCAGCGGGTTGGCGGCGCTCATTCGATCCCGGTTCCCGAAACTGACTGCGCGCCAAGTGATGCAACGCATCGAGGCGACCGCGCATCATCCGCCCGGCGGGTGGGATCCACTGGTCGGCGCGGGCGTTGTCGACTTCCTCGCTGCAGTCAGCACCGATCCGCCAGTAAGCCGGTTACCTCCGCCGCCTCGCACACCAGCGCCGATTGCACCGGCCCCGCCTCCCCCACAGGAGGACCACGGCGGGCGAGACACGGCACTGTTTGGCGCGGCGATCTGCGCTGGCGTGTTGACCCTGGTGCTGGTTCTCGGTGCATTGACGGCCCGGCTACGACGCGACTGAGGCCTTCTCCCGACTCAATTCCGGCCCGGCAGGAAGTTGCGCCAGTACCGGCCACGGCGCCGCGACGGTTGTATTGGGCAGACCGAGATCGTGGGCGGCATCGTCGTCGTGGACGGCGAATCGCACACCGATGTCGGTGATCAGGTATCGGGTGCCGGCTTGCGGGTTGTCTCCCGACAGAGCAGTGGCACGCACGTAGGCACTATGCCCTGGCGAAAGGTAGACGGCGTCGACGGCTGGACCATTCCCGTCGGCCTGCGTTAACTTCACCGGCTCCTGACCGACCGGGATGGGTAGGCCGCCGGCCGAAAGGGCGACCTCGACACCGCCCGACGCCGCATGCCGCCAGCCGACGCACAGCGTCGTAGAGCCGGCACTCAACAGCGTCGGCGTCCGGTCGGGAAACGTGGCCACCGGTAAGTCGGACACCGTCGGCGTCGCGCGGATGACGTCGGGCGCGACGGAGATGACGGTGCGGGCGCCGCGGGAGTCGGAGAAACGGAGCAGATCCGCGGCAACCCGGCCAATGCGCTGGATCCCATGGCTCAGCACGACGTAATACTCGTCGCCGTCGGCGCGAGCTATCCGCAACACGCTGCCGACCGGAAATCCCGGAAGTGCGGCCGGTCCGCGAGCGCCGCGATCGGGAATCCGCGGCGGGGCGATCGGCGGCGCCTCCGGAATAGCATTCAGCAGCGTCGGTGACAGCGCCAATGGGACCCGACCGTCCAGCCCGAGCGCGTGGACAACTGCGGGTTCATCGAGATTCACCACGGCCCGGCGCCCGGCGTAGAGCAGGTAAGTCGACCCGCCGGACGCGGGCCTAACCAGGACGGATTGCTCACTCGTCAAAGGGCGTGACAGCGGTCCCTCGGCCGGACCGATGACCACCGTCGTACTCGGTGCCTCGCCGACGCTGTCACATACCGTCCATCGCAATTCGTCCTCGCCAAGTGGTAGCCCGAGAAATTGTGGGGCACCCGGAATGCCCAGCAGCAGGCCCCTTTTGCTATGGCCCAATTCCGACTCGGGCACCGGCTGCGGGTCAGCGTTCGTTCTGCTAATCAGCCTGGCCGAGGCGAGATTCAGTACCGGATGCAGGGTTTCGCCGATGTGGACGTACAGCGCCCCCGACTGTTTGCCCATCACGATCGGCGCATTCGCCAACGCCGGTTGTGGGCGAATCATGGCCAGCAGCACACACCCGGCCAGCATGACGATCGCCAGCACAGCACCGGCCGTCAGCGACTGCATCGGCGCGCGAATCGGCCCGTTGACCGTGCGAATGTCCCTGCCCAGCAAAGCGCATTCGATACGGCGCAGCAGAAATCGATATCCGCTGACGTACAGACGCGGAGTCGGTTGCGATCCCATTGGTTGCACGATATTTCGTGGTCACGGCGTGCTCTGGCGTCGATCCACAGCGAGGGCCGGATCACCGCCGATGTGACCGTTTGACCTGTTCTCGGTAAAATCGCCCGGTGAGCATTCACCACATCAGTCGTTCGGTGTCCCTGGCCGCTGCCGCGGTGCTGGCCGCCGCTGTCCTGCTGGTCACGCCCAGCGCCGTTTTCCGTGCCGCCCCGTCGGCGCACGCAGACAACTGCCCGGACGTCGCGCTGACCTTCGCCCGCGGCACTGACGAGCCGGCCGGGTTGGGCCGTGTCGGCCAGTCCTTGGTCGACACGCTGCGCCAGAACACCGGCAAGAACATCGATGCCTACCCGGTCAACTACAAGGCCAGCCTGCTGCAGTTGCACGGCGGCGACGGCGCCAACGACGCCATCAAACACATCAAAGATGTGGCCGACAAGTGCCCCAGCACCCCGCAGGTGCTCGGCGGATACTCGCAGGGCGCGTCGGTGATCGACATCGTCAGCGGGGTTCCGGTCGGCGGCATCAGCTGGGGCAGCGCGCTGCCGGCCCAGTACGCCGACCACGTCATCGCGGTAACCACCTTCGGCAACCCGGCCGACCGTAGCGGCGGGCCGATATCGGCGCAGAGCGCGATGTTCGGCGCCAAGGCCATCGACTTCTGCAACCCCGAGGACCCGATCTGCCACGCCGGCCCCGGCAACCAGTGGAGTGGGCACACCGAGGGCTATGTGCCGGTCTACACCACCCAGGCGGCCAGCTTCGTGCAGACCAGGCTGCTGGCGGTGCTGCCCCCCACCGCACCCGGACCGCCGATGGGCGTGCTTCCCGGACCTGGACCACTGCCCGGACCCGCGCCTGGCCCTGGTCCTGGTGGCCAACCACCAAGCAATGTCGTCGTCGACCAGCCCGCGCTGTTTCGCTGACGGAAAACTCCTCGCGCTAATCGGCACACGTCGCATTAGTATCGGGCCATGAATCTGCGTCCGATGAACCCACCGCGACAGTCGATCCCGCGCTCGTTAGCCAGGTTCGCGGTCGCCGGATTTCTCGCCACGGCGTTGATGCTTGCGCCCGCGACGCTGATCCCGACGGCTCCCGTCTCTCGGGCCTCCTGCAGCGACGTCGAGGTGGTGTTCGCCCGCGGCCGCCTGGAACCGGCCGGCGCCGGGGTCATCGGCAACTCCTTCGTCAGCGCGCTGCGGTCGCGGGTGCACCGCAACGTCAGCCTCTATGCGGTGCGCTACCCCGCCGACAATCAGGTCGACGTCGGCGCCAACGACATGAGCGCCCACGTCCAGAACACGATCAACGGCTGCCCGGACACCCGCATCGTGCTGGGCGGCTATTCGCTGGGCGCGGCGGTCGCCGACGTCGTGCTGGCGGCCCCCATCGCGGCATTCGGCTTCACCAATCCGCTGCCGCCGGGCACCGATCAGCACATCGCGGCGGTCGCACTGTTCGGCAACGGCAGCCAGTGGGTCGGGCCGATCACGAACTTCAACCCCGCCTACAACGACCGGACCATCGACCTGTGCCACGGCACCGACCCGATCTGCAACCCTGCCGACCCGCAGACCTGGAATGAGAACTGGCCGCAACACGCCGCGAGCGGATACATCAACGACGGCATGGTCAATCAGGCCGCCGACTTCGTCGCAAGCAAGCTGCAGTAACCGATCTCTGCGGCCAACAGCACTAAGCGAACCCTGCGGACCGTTTCAGCAAATATCTAGGTTTGCTCGATAACATCCGCGAATGAAATTTGCTCCGGTGGCAAGGTTGGCGGCTGCAGCATTGCTCGCCCCGGGGCTGCCGATCGCCCCGGCGCTACTGCCGGCGGCCGGGTCGATTCCGACAGCGTCGGCGGATTGCCCCGGTGCGGAGGTGGTTTTCGCCCGCGGCCGAGAGGAGCCACCCGGACTCGGCGCGGTCGGCGACGCGTTCGTCAATTCGTTGCGCGCAAAAGTGCCGAACATGTCGATCGGGGCCTACGGCGTCAACTATCCGGCAAATATCAGCGTCGACAGCGGCGCCGGCGATATGAGCGCCCACGTTCAATCCATGGCCCGAAGTTGCCCGGGCACCCGCGAGGTGCTCGGCGGCTATTCCCTGGGTGCCGAAGTGGCTGACCTCGCGACCTGGGGCCGCATACCACCGGGGGTGGATCAGCACGTCGCGGCGGTCGCCTTGTTCGGCAACGGCACCCGGCGACCCGCCCCCGCCTTCGCCGGTAAGACGATCGACCAATGCGCGCAAGGCGACCCGATCTGTGGGAGAGGCACCGTGTGGGCCTCGCATCTGCAGCCCTCTTACATCGGCTCGGGACTGGTGGATCAGGCCGCCAGTTTCGTTGCCGGCAGGGTGTAGCCGAGGATCAGTCGCGGGTGCGCAGGTCGCGGGTGATCAACGTCCGCGCCTGCAGTTCGTTCTCCGGCGGGTAGTCCACGCCGATCAGCGTCAACCCCCGCGCGGGTGCGGCAGCGAAGTCGCTGGACCGCCGTGTTGAGGTAAGCAACTCGCGACACCAGGTGGCGGTGCGTCGGTGTTCGCCGACGGCCAGCAGCGCGCCGACCAGCGAGCGCACCATCGACCAGCAGAATGCGTCGGCGGTGACGTCTGCGGTGATCAGCTCACCATCACGGGCCCAATCCAGCCGCTGCAGATCGCGAATGGTGGTGGCCGCCTCGCGGTGGCGACAAAACGCGGCAAAGTCATGTAGTCCCAGCAGGTTTCGGGATGCTTCCGCCATCGCGTCGACATCGAGCGGGCGCGGCCAAGCGGTGATGTAGCGGGCCTGATGGGGATCTACCCCGTAGGGGGCAGTCGAGAGCCGATACACGTAGTGACGGCGCAGCGCCGAGAATCGCGCATCGAAACCCGCTGGGGCGCGGACGATTCGACGAATCCGGACGTCTGCGGGCAGCAACCGGCCCAGACGGCGAACCAGCGGCAGGAATTCCGGTTCGGTCGGCCGGGGCGAACGCGGATAGGCGTTGGGCAACGCGCCCGCCGGGACGTCGACGTGGGCGACCTGACCGGTGGCATGCACACCGGTGTCGGTGCGTCCGGCAGCTCGCAGCCGCACCGGGTCGCGAAACACCGTCGAGAGTGCCTCCTCCAGAATGCCAGCGACTGTGCGCTGCCCGGCCTGCGTTGCCCAGCCGGCGAAATCCGTGCCGTCATAGGCGATATCGAGCCGAAGACGAACGCACCCGCCATCGGCGTCGATGGCGGGCACGTCGTTCAACGGCGAATCGCTAGGACTTGTCACCGTCCTCGGCTTCCGGCTCAGCGGCGTCCGGCCGAACGGCCTCCGCTTCAGCGTTGTCAGCCTCGGCCTCGGGCTCAGGCGTCGCGGCCTCAGCCTCGGTAGTCTCGGCCTCGGCTGCTTCTTGCGCCTCGCCACCGACCGCGGCCTCCGGCTCGACTGCGGCCTGCGGCGCCGCCGCGGCCGCCTCCGGCGCAGCCTTCGACACCTTCTTCGCAGCGGCCTTCGAAGCGCCGACCCGACGCGCACGATCAGCTTCCGAGGTGACCGTCTTCTCCCGCACCAGCTCGATCACCGCCATCGGGGCGTTATCGCCTTGGCGTGCCTCGACTTTGATGATGCGGGTGTAGCCGCCATTGCGGTCGGCGAAGAACGGCGCAATCTCGGCGAACAGGCTGTGCACGATGTCCTTGTCGCGGATCTTCTTGAGCACCTCACGCCGGTTGTGGAGCGTGCCCTTCTTGGCGTGCGTGATCAGCTTCTCGGCGTAGGGCCGCAGTGCCCGAGCCTTGGGCTCGGTGGTCTTGATGCGGCCGTGCTCAAAGAGTGCCGTGGCCAGGTTGGCCAGAATCGCCTTCTGGTGCGAAGACGATCCGCCGAGGCGACGGCCCTTGGTGGGCTTGGGCATTGCTGACTCCCTTGGGTTAGTGCGTTAGAGCTGTTCGGTTTCCGCGTAGTCCTGGTCGTCGTAGCTGCCCTCGGCGGACCAGGTGCCGGTAGCGACGTCGTATCCCGCGACCTCCGACGGGTCGAAGCTGGCGGGGCTGTCCTTGAGCGACAGACCCAGCTGGTGCAGCTTGACCTTCACCTCGTCGATGGACTTCTGCCCGAAGTTGCGGATGTCGAGCAGGTCGGACTCGGTGCGCGACACCAGCTCGCCGACAGTGTGCACCCCCTCGCGCTTGAGGCAGTTGTACGACCGCACGGTCAGATCCAGGTCGTCGATCGGCAGCGCGAACGACGCGATGTGATCCGCCTCGGCCGGCGACGGCCCGATCTCGATGCCTTCGGCCTCGACGTTGAGTTCGCGTGCCAGACCGAACAATTCGACCAGAGTCTTACCCGCCGACGCCAACGCGTCACGCGGGCCGATCGAGCTCTTGGTTTCGACGTCGAGGATCAGCTTGTCGAAGTCGGTGCGCTGCTCGACACGGGTGGCGTCCACCTTGTAGGTCACTTTGAGCACCGGCGAGTAGATGGAATCCACTGGGATACGGCCGATTTCGGCGCCCGACGCCTTGTTCTGCACGGCCGGGACATAACCGCGGCCACGCTCGACGACGAGCTCGATCTCGAGCTTGCCTTTGTCGTTCAGCGTCGCGATGTGCATCTCGGGGTTGTGCACGGTGACACCGGCCGGCGGCACGATGTCGCCGGCGGTGACCTCGCCCGGACCCTGCTTGCGCAGATACATCGTCACCGGCTCGTCCTCTTCGGAAGACACCACCAGGCTCTTGAGGTTCAAGATGATGTCGGTGACGTCTTCCTTGACACCGGGCACGGTGGTGAACTCGTGCAGCACACCGTCGATGCGAATGCTGGTGACGGCCGCGCCGGGAATCGACGACAGCAGCGTGCGGCGCAGCGAATTACCAAGCGTGTAGCCGAATCCCGGCTCCAGCGGCTCGATGACAAACTGCGAACGGTTGTCGTTGATGACCTCTTCGGCCAGGGTGGGTCGCTGTGAGATCAGCATGGTGTTTCTTCTTCTCCTTCTCGGCACCCGCTATTTGATGC
>NZ_JBATXN010000424.1:0-2694 GCF_049673265.1 Mycobacterium sp.
CGGGCGACCCGCGCTGGCCACCGCCGACTCGGGGCCGGCGCTTCTGCTGGGCGCGCGGGGGCGGCGGCTCGACGTGCGACAGGCCCGCACCGTCGTGCACCAGACCGTCGCCGCCGTGGACGGCGCACCCGACATGGGGCCGCATGGGCTGCGGCACAGCGCGGCCACCCATCTGCTCGAAGGCGGGGCCGACCTGCGTGTGGTGCAAGAGCTGCTCGGCCATTCCAGCCTGGCCACCACCCAGCTCTACACCCACGTCACGGTCGCTCGATTGCGCGCGGTGCACGACCGCGCCCATCCGCGGGCCTGACGGCCTCGAATGTGGGCTTTGGCACGCGTTTTCGACAAATGCGTGCATCAACCCACACTCGGAGGCTGGTTACGGGGTCTGGGGAGCGAGGATGAAAAGTCCTGCGACCTTTGCATCCTCGTCGAATGCCACCCGCGCCTTCATGTCGCCGGCTTCGTAGCGCAGCGGGATGTCGACAACCGTGTGGTCACCAATTCGGCGGACGAATGGCTGGCCCTCGCCGAAACCTTCGAATGCGCCAACCAGGCCGGCGACGGTCGCTAGTGCACTGCCTCTCTTCTCGTCTGTGAACGCGGCCAGGACTTGGTCGTTGAAGGACTTCCGGGCCTCGTCCATGCGGTCTTCGAGGACGTCTTTGACGATTTCGACGGCCCGTGCTGCGGCGTCGGTCATATGCACTGTCCTGTCCATGGGTTCTCCTGTCCGGGGGTCGATGGGCTTTCCGAACCGCTGGAACGCGGCTTGACGGGTGACTCCGAGCAGATCCCCAATCTCCTGCCAGGTGTGGCCGGCGTCGCGCGACTGCTGGACGCAGAGCTTGAGCAGCTGCTCGGTCAGTTCAGCGGCGCTCTTGGCACTTCGGATCAGGTCGAGATAAGGAGGCGACGCCGGTGGGTTGCTCACTTGCTCGGCAAGCAGCGAGCTCTGCGCGGATAGCTGGCGGCTCAAGGAGGTGAGGCTCAAGGAATCGCCCACGCTGTAAAGGATATCTTTACACACGCCGATGTCAAGGAATCCTTTACAACCGGGATCTACCGCAGCGGCTTGAGCCGAATCGGCGTGGATACCAGCAGCCCCAGCGGGTCGACGTAATCGGCGCGAGCAGCCGGGCCCCACATCGCTCCCCAGTGCAGACAGGCCGCGGCCGGGCAGCCCGGGTGCCCGGCCAGCAGTTCGCCGATCGCCGCCCCGGCGCTCACCACCTGCCCGACCCGCACGCCGGCCTGCACCGGCTCGTAACTGGTGTGCAAACCACCCGGATGGGCCAACGACACCACCTGCCGGCCGGCCAGCGTGCCGGCGTACACCACCGTCCCTGTGCCGGCGGAGTACACCGGCTGGCCCGGCCTTCCTGCCAGGTCCACACCGCGGTGCCCGCGGTTCCAATCCGGCGTCGGGCCGTCGAAGGTCCGCACCACCGGCGGGTGCGGCCGTAGCGGCCAGTCCAGGCGAGTGTCATCTGCGCGGGCCGGCGACGCCCAGGTCAGCACCACGGCCAAGATCACCGCCAGCAATCGCATATCGTCAGTGCACCGCGGCATCGCCAACCCGGCCAGCCAGCACTGTGGACAAAGCACCTGCTGAGACCGTGTAAACTGCTTCTCGCAGCCCGTATCAACGGACTGACTTCGCGCGTCTGCACCGCGTCTCCCGTTCCACTAGGAGTTCGCACCGCATGCCGGGCGGTCCCGCGCCACAGCGTTACCAGCGGGTCCGGCATTGCAGCAGGCGCCAGGGCCCGGCTTCACCCGACGCCGGGCGACAACCGACACACAAAGGCATAAGCATGGCCGTAGTAACCATGAAGCAGCTGCTCGACAGCGGCACCCACTTCGGGCATCAGACCCGTCGCTGGAATCCCAAGATGAAGCGGTTCATCTTCACCGACCGCAACGGCATCTACATCATCGACCTGCAGCAGACGCTGACCTTCATCGACAAGGCGTACGAATTCGTCAAAGAGACTGTCGCCCACGGCGGCTCGGTGTTGTTCGTCGGCACCAAGAAGCAGGCGCAGGAGTCCGTCGCCGCCGAGGCGACCCGCGTCGGCATGCCGTATGTCAATCAGCGCTGGCTGGGTGGCATGCTGACCAACTTCTCAACGGTGCACAAGCGGCTGCAGCGGCTCAAGGAGCTCGAGGCGATGGAGCAGACCGGTGGTTTCGAGGGCCGCACCAAGAAGGAAATCTTGATGCTGACCAGGGAGAAGAACAAGCTGGACCGCAGCCTGGGCGGTATCCGCGACATGGCGAAGGTGCCGTCGGCGGTCTGGGTCGTCGACACCAACAAGGAGCACATCGCCGTCGGCGAGGCCCGCAAGCTGGGTATCCCGGTGATCGCGATCCTCGACACCAACTGCGATCCCGACCTGGTCGACTACCCGATCCCGGGCAACGACGACGCGATCCGCTCGGCGGCTCTGCTGACCAAGGTGATCGCGTCGGCGGTAGCCGAGGGTCTGCAGGCGCGTGCCGGTCTTGGTCGCGGCGACGGCAAGCCCGAGGCAGAAGCGGCCGAACCGCTCGCTGAATGGGAGCAAGAACTGCTGGCCTCGGCCACCGCGTCAGCAGAAGCCCCTGCGGCCCCGACCGCCGCCGGGGGCGCAACCGAATCAACCACTGACCCCTCATAGGAAGGCTGACCATTGGCGAACTTCACCGCTG
>NZ_JBATXN010000425.1:0-14795 GCF_049673265.1 Mycobacterium sp.
CAATCGTCGAACAACTCGATGCGCGCGGCGAGAACGCGCCGCCCCGAATCAACGGCGAATTGACGTTTTCCGCCCCGTGGGAAGCCACGGTTTTCGCCCTCGCCGTCGCCATCTCCAATGCCGGCACGTTGGACTCGACCGAGTTTCACCAACAACTCATCGCCGAAATCCAGCACCGGCAGGACCACGCTGATGTGGCCGACGACTGGGACTATTACCAGCGATGGCTCACGGCACTGGAACACGTTGTGTGTCGTCGCGGCCTCGTCACCCCCTCCGAACTCCGGGAACGAACCGCATCGCTAGCTGCATACGACGACCACCACGGCTGACCGCGCGGTCGAATCTCAGCGAACCCGTCGTAGTTGGGCGAGCGCGAGCTCGGCCGCGTTGGCGCCGCACATGCCGTGGGCGCCGGATCCCGGTGGGGTGGCTGCTGAGCAGATATACATGCCCGGCACTCCAATGCTATACGGCGACAACGTCGTTCGTGGACCGAACGTCAGCTGACGAATGTCCTTGGCACCGGTCATGATATCGCCGCCGACAAAGTTGGGGTTGTAGGTGGCCATCTCGGTCGTCGAACGCACGGTGTGGCCGACGATGCGTTCCCGGAAACCGGGGGCGAACCGCTCGATCTGGGCGATGATCGCCTCGGTCGCGTCGCCGGTATAGCCGTTCGGGACGTGCGCGTAGCTCCACACCGGATGCGTATTACCCACTGAGCGTTGCGGATCGGCCAGGAATTGCTGACCGACCAAAACGAACGGCCGGTCTGGCATCCGCCCGGCGTGGATATCCCGCTCGGTCGCGGCCAGTTCGCGATAGGTCCCGGCCAGATGCACGGTGCCGGCCCGGTGGGCGTGCGGGTTGGTCCATGGCACGCCGCCCTCGACGGCGAAGTCGACTTTGAACGCACCGGGTCCACGCCGGAACCTTGTGAAGGCCCGAGAAATTCGGCGGGGAAGACGATCACCCAATATCTCGGCGACTGCACCCGGAGCCAGATCGAACAGCGTGACGTCGGCGGCAGGCAACTGCGATCCCGCCTTAACCCGAACCCCGGTCTCGAGCTTGACGCCCAGATCGCTCAGCAGCGCCACCATCGCGTTGGTGATCGACTGCGATCCTCCTTCGGCCACCGCCCAGCCGTGCCGGTGGCCGGCGGCGATGATGCCCATCCCGATCGCGGAGGTCATCGGATAGTGCAGCGGCCGGAAGGCATGTGCCGCAACGCCTCCGAACAACGCTCGACCCTCGTCGGTGCGGAACCACCGGGCGAACGTCGACCCGGGCAGCACGGTGGGCGCGCCGAACCGGGCGAGCATGACCGGATGACGCGGGAACCGCAGCAGCGGCCGCATGATGTCGTCGGAAAGGGCGTCGAACCGCGACGCCGGGTAACCAAATGCGAATCGCCACCGCGACCCATCGCGACCGAGCCCTGCCGCGGTGTCCTCCACGGAGCGGTACAGCACGCCGGCACTGCCGTCGTCAAGGGGATGCACGCAATCGATCTCCGGCCAGCGCCACGACAGGCCGTAGCGTTGCAGGCTGAAGCGGCTTATGAACTGCGAGCCGATGGCCATCGGGTGAATCGCCGAGCAGTGGTCGTGCAGTAGGCCGGGGACGATGGCTTCGCTGGTGCGGGCGCCCCCGCCGACCTCGTCGGCGGCCTCGAGCACGGTGACCTGCAGGCCCTGAGCGGCAAGGCAAATGGCGGCGGCGAGTCCGTTTGGCCCGCCGCCCACGACGATCCCGCTGCTCACACGCACAACCCTATGCCGCGGCTGGGCCGGCCGCTGCGGTCCCCGCGTACCGAGGATTACTCGGTTCAGTTAGAGTATTCCTCGTGCCACGATCCAGCGCCGCCGATGCGCGGGGCCGGTTGATGCAGACCGCTCGTCGACGGTTCGCCACCGACGGCGCCATCGCGGCCACACTCGAAGAGATTCGGCGTGACGCCGACGTCAGCGTCGGGGCGCTCTATCACCACTTCCCGGACAAAACAGCGCTGGCCGCTGCCGTCTACGCCCAAGTCATGAGCGAATACCAGGCGGGATTCGTCGCGATGCTGCGCAGCCAAGCCACCGCCGAGGCAGGCATCCGCGGCGGCGTCGCGCACCACCTGCGGTGGGTGTCGACCAACCGCAGCGAGGCGGCCTTGCTGCTGGGGGGCCGGCTGGACAGCGCCGAGCTTCGTGACGCCAACCGGGAGTTGTTCGCGGCCGTGCGGGACTGGTGGCGTCCGCACCACAGTTATGGCGCGCTGCGGCCGATGCACGCCGGCATCACAGCGGCGCTGTGGTTCGGGCCGGCACAGGAGTTCAGCCGGTACTGGATCGCCGGCGACGAACCCCACATGCCGCGCGGGGTGGGGAAGACCTTTGCCGATGCCGCGTGGAAGGCATTGCGGGCCAACGATATTGAGGAGGACAATTAATGGGCGCAGCGAAATCGCTCTACAGAAGCATGGTCGCTGACGGCGACGACCCCGAGGCGCCCGGCCGGGTACGCGTCGAGCATCGTGGTGACCGGGCGGTTGTTACCCTCGATGAACCCGGCCGGCTCAACGTGCTTTCGGCGCCGTTGGTGCGGCAATTGCGGCGCGCGCTCGAGGCGCTGGTTGCAGACACCGACATCCGCAGTGTCGTACTCACCGGCGCCGACCCGGGGTTCAGCGCCGGCGGCGACTTGAAGATGATGCGCACGGCGACCGAGCAGCTGAGCCAACCCGAGGGCGTGGCCGACGTCTGGCGGTGGATCCGCCGCGAGTTCGGCGGTATCGCCCGGCTGATCGCCGGATCGGACACCATCTTCGTGGCCGCGCTCAACGGCCCGGCGGCCGGTGTTGGTTTGGCGTGGGCTCTGACGTGTGACATCGCCATCGCCAGCGAGCGCGCGGTGATCGTGCCCGCGTTCGGGCGGCTGGGCCTGATTCCGGAGGTCGGCACCAGCTGGGCGTTGACCCGTCGGCTCGGCTACCAGGGCGCGCTGGCCTACTACCTGCGCGGTGAGCACATCGACGCCGAGGCCGCGCAACGGCTGGGGTTTGTGCAGCAGGTCGTCGCGCACGACCAGCTGCTCGCGACTGCCGACGAATGGTGTTCACAAGTCGCCGCGATGCCGGCCCACGCGGTGGCTATGACCAAACCGCTGCTGCGGGCCGCGGCCGACGCCAGCTGGAACGACGCCCTGACCCTGGAGGAATTCGCCGAGCCGACCTGCTTCACCACCGCGGCGTTCGCCGACAGCGTGCACGGCATGCTAGCTCGCGGCGAGGCGGGGTCGAAGTAGGCTGCCGCTTAGAGGCTGAGCCACAGGCCGGCCGACGATTCGCGGTTGTTCGCAGTCGCTTCTAGGTAAGTCGGCGATCAGAAGGGTGGTGGATCGTCCGGGTCCGGCGGGGGTGCGGGGCCGAAGTAGCTCGGGCGTTCAGCCCGGCGGCGCATGCGGGAGTCGCGGTTGCGTCGGCGTTCGGTGGCGACGCGGTCGGCGCGGTTTTGGGCGCGGGTGCGCCGGCGTTTGGGCATCATTGCGGTGCGGTCGCCGCAGTAGTTGGTGGGCAGGTCGGTTTCGGGTGCTGGTATGCCGCCGGTGGCGTGGCACAGGCTGGGAAACAGCAGCGCGCTGCCCGGTGTGGTGACGTAGGTCTGCCCGGCAGGTGAGGTGAGGATCAGGGTGCCGTCGGGCAACTGCTGGTCACGCCAGCCCCAGAAGGTTTTGACCAGATGATGAGTTCGGCAGTAGCACTTGAGGTTTGAGGCGTGGGTCGCCCCGCCGTCGGCATGCGGGATGGTGTGGTCGAGATCGCAGTCGTAGGCGGGGCGGTCGCAGCCGGGCCAGCGGCAAGTCAAATCGCGGCAGCGCACAAAATCGGCCAACGCCTTCGACGGCACGTAGTTGGGTTCGGGCAGAGCATCACCCGGGTGGACCAGAGGTGCGAGCTTGGCCGAGGCCGCCAACTCCTCCACGAGTTCGGGTGGGATGAGCCCGTCGGCGCCGACCTCGGATGCCGGCACCGGACCGCTACCGGTGAGGGTGGCTTGCTCGGCGATCACATTGATCACCACTGCGGAGGCGGCGGGCCGCTTTCCGGCAGCGCAGTCAGGCCGCCCGCAGCGACAGCCGAGCCGATCAGCCCCGGCTGCCAACCCGCCTAGGGCATCTGCGCGGCGTTGCTGGCGGCTGCGCGGGTCGTGCTCACACACGGTGTCCGCCAATGCGTCTAACCGCTTGTCCAGGGCGTGGGCATGCGGGCTGAACAGGCTGCCGTGGATCTCTGAGGTGCCGCCGTCGACATCGGAGAACCAGACCTCCCGCTCGACCTGGCGCTGTTGGCGTTGGCGCACGGCATCGGCGTCGGCGTTGGCCACGATCTTGTCAATCTGACCGGCCAGCCGACGCCGGGTCATCGACGGCCAGCGCGCCACGTTGGCGGCCAGCTGCGCGTCGACCGCGGCCAGCACATCGGGATGGCTGATCAGATCGGTGCGATACACGATGGTGGCGAACATCCGAAAGTCGATGTCTCCGGCGGCAAATAACTGACCCACGTGGGGCAGCCGCTCGCGCATGGCACGGGCGAATGTCAGCCGGTTGCCGGCCAGGGGTTGGCTGATCCGCAGCGCCGCGGCCACCTCGGCGGCCACCGCCGCCTCGGTGTCGGCCGCCCAGCCTTCGGTCTCCGAGCAGCGTGATAACCGGTAGCCGAACAGGTCCCCGATCGCGGCCAGCTGCGCAGCGGCGGCCTGGTTTTCGGCCCTGCTAGAGGCGCAGATCCGATCCACCATCGCGATCGATTCGGGTGTGGTCGAGGGATGGCGGCGCTCGAAGTATTCGTCGCAGCGGGCAATCATTGCCCGCCGGGCCTCGTCATCGAACATATGTTCGAGTATGCCACACCCCTCCGACATTGATTCTGAAAAAGCGGCTCGACGCTTAGGTCAGGCCTGAATCTCCGCGGTCACCGCGCCCGTAAGCCGAACCAGATCTTCCGGCGCGACCGCAACGTCCCATCCGCGTCGGCCCGCGCTGCAGTAGACCCGATCCCAGGCCAGCGCGCCGGAGTCGAGGACGGTCGGGAGCGGCGCGCGCTGCCCGAACGGCGAAACCGCGCCGATCACATAACCCGTAACCCGTTGCGCGGCAGCGGGTTCGGCCATGCTGGCCTTGGTCACCCCCAGCGCGGCGGCAGCAGCCTTCAGCGACAACTTCGATGATGCCGGCACTATCGCGACAGCGAGCCCGTCGGGCACAGCGATGATCAACGTCTTATAGATCTGCCCAGCCGCGATATCGCCGGCCGCGGTCAGCGCGTGGACTGCTTCGACGCCGAACGAGGATTGGCGGGGATCGTGACCGTACTTGACGACCTCATGCGGCACAGCGGCAGCGATCAGAGCCGCGATGGCCGGTGTAGCAGCGGCCGCCACAGGCTAGCCCTGCTTGTACCCCGGTGGGTTGACGCCGTCCACCCAGAAGTCGACGCCGAGCTTCCCGCCCGGCACACAGTCATACACCGACAAATCAGCGACACCGGATTCCACCAACACGTCTTCGCAAAGCAGCGTGTTGCCGGTGTACTCACGAGAGGGCTTGTTCAGGATGACGTAGGCCGCGTCGGAGTACACCTCGGGCTTGCGCGCACGGGCCATCGCCTCCTCACCACCGAGCAGGTTCTGCACCGCGGCGGTGGCCACCAGCGTGCGCGGCCACAGGGTGTTCGACGCGATGCCCTCGTCGCGCAGCTCCTCGGCCATGCCGAGCGCGCACAGCGTCATACCGAACTTGGCCATCATGTAAGCCGTCGGCTTCAGCCACTCTTTTCCAAGCAGCACCGGCGGCGACAACGTCAGGATGTGCGGGTTCTCCCGGCCCTTCAGATGCGGGATGCACGCCTGCGACACCGCATACGTGCCGCGTACCTGAATACCGTTCATCAGATCGAACCGCTTCATCGGCACCTCGGTGATCGACCCCAGGTTGATTGCCGACGCGTTGTTCACGCAGATGTCGATGCCGCCGAACTGCTCGACGGTCTTAGCGACCGCGGCCTCGACCGAATCCGGGTCGCGCACGTCCCCGACGATCGGCAGCGCCTGGCCGCCGGCCTCTTCGAGCTCCTTCGCGGCTGTGTACACCGTGCCCGGCAGCTTCGGGTGCGGTTCGGCGGTCTTGGCGATCAAGGCGATGTTGGCGCCGTCCTGGGCGGCCCGCTTGGCGATGGCCAGGCCAATTCCGCGGCTGGCACCCGAGATGAACATGGTCTTGGCTTTCAGCGACATGAGCGTCACAGTAACGCTGCTCACAACCGGCTCGAATCGGCGGCCCGGATTGCGTCGCCGACGGCAGCGGAAGTGAACCGGAAATAGCGCGGCGATTCTTGCTGTTCCAGTGGTGCGAAGCAGACACTGTCGGTCGCAGCCTTTAGATTGGGGAAAGGGGGAGTCGGGTGTCAACGGCGACGAGCCTTATCGGCAAAGAGCAGTTGGCCGGGTGCCAGACGGGTCCGGTGCTGATGGACCTGTTCACCGGCATCGCGACAGAAGGGACTGCGTTAGTCAATATGGCCGACATCGATGGCGCGACCGGGCCGGAAGCGGCAAAGGCTCCAGCGGCGTTAGAAGAAGCCTCGGATATCCGTGGGCGCAGCCGCTCGGACGAGACCGACGCGGAGCTGACCGCGCGATTCGAGCGCGACGCGATTCCGCTACTGGACCAGCTGTACGGCGGCGCTTTGCGGATGACCCGCAATCCGGCCGATGCCGAGGACTTGCTCCAAGAAACCATGGTCAAGGCCTACGCGGGATTTCGGTCGTTCAAGGAGGGCACAAATCTCAAGGCGTGGCTATACCGGATCCTGACCAACACCTACATCAACAGTTACCGCAAGAAGCAGCGGCAGCCGGCGCAGTATCCGACGGACGAGATCACCGACTGGCAGTTGGCGGCCACCGCCGAGCACTCCTCGACCGGGTTGCGCTCTGCGGAAGTTGAGGCGCTCGAATCGCTGCCGGACACCGAAATCAAAGAGGCGCTGCAGGCATTACCCGAAGAGTTCCGGATGGCGGTGTACTACGCAGACGTGGAGGGTTTCCCGTACAAGGAGATCGCCGAGATCATGGATACACCGATAGGGACCGTGATGTCGCGACTGCACCGCGGCCGACGCCAATTGCGCGCGCTGCTGACCGATGTGGCCAAGGACCGGGGGTTCATCCGCGGTGGTCAGGCAACCGAGGAGGTGTCGTCGTGACCGAGTTTTCGCCCGGCGACCTCCCGTCAGGTGCTGACCCCCGCCTGAAGGCCGAATGTGCCGAACTTGTCGCAATGGTGTGGGAGTTCATCGACGGTGAATGCAACCCCGAGATCCGAGAGAAGCTCCGCAAGCATCTCGAAGAATGCCCGCCGTGTGAGCACTTGCACGGCCTCGAGGAGCGAATCAAGGCGTTGATCGGGACCAAGTGCCGCGGTGAAAAAGCTCCGGCAGGCCTTCGTGAGCGGCTACGGCTCGAGATCAGCCGTACCACAATCATCCGTCGGTGACGCCCTAAAGCCAGGGAAGCGGGGGCGTCCCCCAACGCCCCCGCAAGCAGGTGATCCCTGTGCCGCCCCGTCTAGGAGTTGGGGCGCTTACCGTGATTAGCCTTGCTGAACTTTCGGTCCTTCTTCTTGCGGCCACGCTTGGCCATAGCTGATCCTCCTCGCAGGTGTACCTGCAGGTCAGTCTCCCATGCGTTGGCTGTTACTACGCAATCGACCCAGTGCCGACCGGCACCATCGCGGCCGGCTGACCGGGAACGCCTGCCGTCTGCCCGGCGACGCCCGGCAGTGCCGGAACCTGGCCCGGCAGCGCCGGCGTCTGGCCCGGGAGTGCACCCGGGTAGCCAGGAGTCTGTCCCGGGAAACCGGTCGGTAGACCCGGGGTCCCGCCCGGGAACCCACCAGGCAGGCCGGGAGTTTGGCCCGGGAGCCCACCAGGCAGGCCGGGGATTTGGCCCGGGAGCCCGCTAGGCAGACCGGGGGTTTGTCCCGGCAGCGAGCCTGGGAGCGTGCCGGGCAGACCTGGGGTTTGGCCCGGGAGGGCACCCGGATAACCGGGCAGGCCGCCGAGGGTCTGTCCCGGGAGCGTCCCGGGCACGCCGCCGGCTATCGGGCCCGGGGGCGCGCCAGGATAGCTAGGCAGCGTGCCCGCCACGCCAGGTACGGTGCCCGGAAGCCCACCGGCCACGCCGGGAACGCCCGCCGGTAGCCCGCCGGGCGACAGGGCGCTGCTGGCAGGCATCAACAGGTCCCCGCTGCCGGGGATGACGTTGTTCATCAGCGAGCTCAGCGAGCCGAACAACGAATTGGCGATGTTGACGGCGCTGCCGGCGCCCGCGCCGGCACCGCCGACGCCTGGAACGGGCAACGGGTCGTCGGCAAGGAATGGTTGCTGGGGAGTGGCGGCGGCGACCCCTGCGCCGAGCCCAATCGTGGCGATTGCCGCCAGCGCAATCCCGATGCCAGTCTTCACTCGGGTCAATGGTCGTCGAGCTGTTGGATTCGCAAACATGTTCTCGGACAACGGAATTCCCCTCAATTTCGGCTGAAGCACTAGGTGCGCATCAGACACTCCAATCACTCTGGACACAATGCTGCTCAAATGTCACAGCAACAACACGACACGATCACAGGACGAACTCTATAGGTCCGCTTAGTAATCTTGGAGTTTGCTTACCGAGACCGGCGCGAGATCAGCCAGTGCCATGACCTGCGCTTTCGGCGCCGACACGACCCCCGGGACGGGCTCACTCCCTCGCGCCCAGCTCAACTGACTGTGGTTCGATAGAGCAACAGAATTTGGGCAAACACCGGCTGGGTGACGAACGGGGTGATGATGGCCGAGGACGTCCGCGCAGAAATCGTGGCTAGCGTGCTCGAAGTCGTGGTCAGCGAGGGCGACCAGATCGGTGAGGGTGACACCCTGGTGCTGCTGGAATCGATGAAGATGGAGATCCCGGTCCTGGCCGAGGTCGCCGGCACCGTCAGCAAGGTCAGCGTTTCGGTGGGAGACGTCATCCAGGCCGGCGACCTTATCGCTGTAATCAGCTAGCCATTGGCTCGTCCGAACCGTTTGTCGGGAGTCGCCGATGTCCACTCTCGGTGACCTGCTCGCCGAACACACCGTTCTGCCGGGTAACGCCGTCGACCACCTGCACGCGGTGGTCGGCGAATGGCAGCTGCTCGCCGACCTTTCGTTCGCCGACTACCTGATGTGGGTCCGCCGCGACGACGGTTCGCTGGTCTGTGTCGCGCAGTGCCGGCCGAATACTGCCCCCACAGTGCTGCTGCGAGACGCGGTCGGTACCGTGCTGGCCGCCGATCGAGTGCCGCTGATCGCCGCGGCGTTCGAATCCGGCACCATCGGCCTGGAAAGCGATGCAGGCCAACCGTATTCGTGGCAACAGACGGGACTGAACATCGAGGCGGTACCGGTGCGGTACGGCGACAATGTGGTCGCGGTGTTGACCCATCAGACCGCGGTCGGCGACACGCACAAATCCAGCCCGCTGGAGACCGCATACCTCGACTGCGCCGCCGACCTCGTCCACATGCTCTCCGAGGGCACCTTTCCCAACGTGGGGGATTTGGCGATGTCGCGTTCCAGCCCCCGCGCAGGTGACGGCTTCATCCGACTCGACGTCAACGGGGTGGTCTCCTACGCCAGCCCGAACGCGTTGTCGGCCTACCACCGGATGGGGCTGACCCTGGAGCTGGAAGGCCACAACCTGATCGAGGTCACCCGCCCGCTGATCTCCGACCCGTTTGAGGCCCAAGAGCTCGCCACCCACGTGCGTGACTCGCTGGCCGGAGGTGCCAGCATGCGCATCGAGGTCGACGCCGGCGGCGCCACGGTCCTGCTGCGGACGCTGCCGCTGGTGGTGCACGGCTCGGCAGCCGGAGCTGCGGTGCTGGTTCGCGACGTCACCGAAGTCAAGCGCCGCGACCGCGCGTTGATCTCCAAGGACGCCACGATCCGGGAAATCCACCACCGGGTGAAGAACAACCTGCAGACCGTCGCGGCATTGCTGCGCCTGCAGGCCCGCCGGACGAACAACGCCGAGGGCCGGGAGGCACTCATCGAATCGGTGCGGCGAGTGTCGTCGATCGCGTTGGTCCACGACGCGCTGTCGATGTCGGTGGACGAGGAGGTCAATCTCGACGAGGTGATCGACCGGATCCTGCCGATCATGAACGACGTGGCGACGGTCGACGCGCCGATCCGGATCAATCGCGCGGGCATGCTCGGCGTCCTGGACTCCGATCGTGCGACCGCGCTGATCATGGTGATCACCGAACTCGTGCAAAATGCCATCGAGCATGCGTTTGACCCGGCAGCCTCAGAACCCGTCGCCGGGGCCGGCTCCGTGACGATACGGGCCGAACGGTCGGCGCGATGGCTCGACGTGGTGGTCCACGACAACGGCCGCGGTCTGCCCGAGGGGTTCAGCGTCGAGCAGTCCGACCGGCTCGGTCTGCAGATCGTGCGGACACTGGTGTCGGCGGAGCTCGACGGCTCGCTGCAAATGCAGAACTCCCCCGAAGGCGGAACCGACGTGGTGCTACGCGTGCCCATCGGGCGTCGCGTCCGCGCCGCGCAATAGCCCTGCACGCAACGGTGCGGCCCCGACAATTCGTCGGGGCCGCACCGTTGACGCGACGTCAGACTCCGCTGCGGGCCTTCGTGCGAGCGTTGCGACGCTTCAGCGCGCGCCGCTCGTCTTCGCTCATTCCGCCCCACACGCCGGAGTCCTGCCCGGTGTTCAGCGCCCACGACAGGCACTCGGTGGTCACCGGACAGCGGTTACAGACCAGTTTCGCGTCAGCGATCTGCGCGAGCGCCGGTCCGCTGTTCCCGACGGGAAAGAACAGCTCCGGGTCCTCATCGCGACACACCGCATTGTGGCGCCAATCCATAGATCGTTACTCCTTACTGTGTGCGCAGCAGGGCGCACGAGTATTTTTCTTCGGCTGTTAACGCAGGCACAACGCACGCACGGAAATTGTTTCCGTACCGTTGCATGCGATCAATCGATCGTTTCACAGGCTCAACAGATGTCAATAGCGCTCGTTGGTCCGTGGGCAATCTCACTTTAGGGATCTGTTACCAAATGCCTTAATCGTTTGTACTACACTCGCCGCGGCCTTGCCCAGCCCTCTTGCCGTTTTGGCAGCGATTACGGCAGCTCAGTGCCTTATTTTCACGTGCGGCGCGACGATGTTCAGCGCGTCCGGAACTGCCCGGAACGTCATCTCCTCCCGCACCCCGAGGTAATCCCCGTCGAACTGGGCGGCCATCGGATCGCCAGCGCAGCTAACCCGCACGCAGGCCGCGTCGTCATCGCGGACGATCTGCTTGCCGTCGAGCTTCGGCTGCTTGGCGAACATCTGCCGGACCAGCCTCAGGCTGGGAATCACCTTCAGTGCGGTGACGCCGAACACGCCAAGCCCGCCCTCGAAGCTGGTGCCGGGGTTGGTGTACATCGGCCGCTCGTTTGCGTAGGTCCACGGGCTGGCATTGGACACGAAGACGAAGTGGACGCCGGCGATCGGCTCGCGTCCGGGCAGCTCGACGGTGAGCCTCGGTTCACGACGGGAGTAGGCGATTGTCGCGCGAGTCGCCGCGGTGATGTAGCGCGTCGGCGAGACCTTGACGCCCTTTTCTCGTTGCGCTTCCACTTTGGCCACCGCTTCGGCGTCGACGCCCATGCCGGCGTTCAGGATCGCCCACCGCTCGCCGCAGTCGATCAGCCCGATCCGTCGCCAGTTCTTCTCCCGGCCGTACCTGTCGAGCAGCCAGATGAGCTGGTTGGTTGCGTCGATCGGGCCAGGCGGGATGCCCAGCTGCCGGGCCGTCACATTCGCCGAGCCACCAGGCACGATCGCCAATGCCGGGATATGTCCGGTGGGCAGTGGTCCGGGCCGGCCCAGCAGGCCGTTGACCACGTTGCTGACCGTCCCGTCGCCGCCGTGGACGACGACCACATCAACCCCGTCCTGGACGGCGGCCTGGGCAATTTCGCCGCCATGGCCGCGGTGTCGGGTGTGTTCGATCGTCAGCTCCACGCGGCTTTCGAGGGCGTGCGCCAGCAGGTCGCGCCCTGCCGTGGTGGTCGAAGTCGCTGTGGGGTTGACGATCAACACGGCGCGCATGACGCCAAAGCCTACGGGAGCGGCGACGATGCGGGCCGCGCCGCGGCCCGAGGAGGAGCGCGACAATGGGGTTCAGCCAGACGGTTACGCTGACGCCGTGACTAGTCAGCCACCACCGCCGGCCAGTGTGCGCGGCGCAGGAGTGATCGTTGCCGTGCAGGGCGCGATCGGTGTGGTTCTGGCGGTTGTCCTGCTGATCAGGGGACTTGGCGGTGCGGATCAGCGCGTGGTCAACGGCTTTGGCACCGCGGCGTGGTTTGCCGTCGTCGGTGCAGCTGTGCTGGCAGCCGGCGGCGCAATGCTGGTCGGCAAGCGGTGGGGACGCGGGCTGGCGGTGTTCGCTCAGTTATTGCTGCTGCCCGTCGCCTGGTATTTAGCCGTCGGTTCTCATCGCGTGCTGGTCGGGGTCGCGGTGGGCGTCATCGCGTTGACCGTGTTGGCGCTGTTGTTCAGTCCGGGCGCGGTGCGCTGGGTGTCGCCGGCGGGTCATAAGCGCGGTCCGGCCAGCGCCGCCAACTCCGGACCGGACAACCGATAGGTCGTCCATTCGGTTTGCGGCTGACCGCCGACGGCCTCATAGAGGGCAATCGCATCGGTGTTCCAGTTCAGCACAGCCCAAGCCAGCCGCGTGTAGCCGTTGTCCACGCATTCGCGGGCCAGCGCCGTCAGCAGCTTGCGAGCCAGGCCGAGACGGCGAAATCGTGGAAGCACGAACAGGTCCTCCAGAAATATGCCCTCGACGCCGTCCCAGGTTGAGAAGTTGAGGAACCACAGGGCCATCGCAGCGACTTCACCGTCGACTTCGGCGACGTGGGCTCGTAGGGTTATCGGCTCATCGAAAAGTGCTGCGCCGACCTGATTTTCGATCACTGTGCATTGGTCGGCGGCATGTTCGAAGCGGGCCAATCCGTGGATCATCGCGGTGATCGGTGCGGCATCGGCGGGTATGGCTCGGCGGATACGCGCGGTCACAGGTCGACCCCCAGCGCTGTCAAAATGGTGACGAATTTCGTTGTGGTCTCAGCAACTTCGGCATCAGGGTCGGACTCGGCAACGATCCCGCCGCCGGCGTGCGCGAGCGCGGAACGGCGGTCGGCTGCCAGCTGGGCGCAGCGGATGGATACCACCCACCGCCCGTCACCGCGCTCGTCGCACCAGCCGACCGCGCCGGCGTAAAAGCCGCGGTCGCCCTCCAGCTCGCCGATAAGTTCGGCGGCCGCGTCGGCAGGCACGCCCCCCACCGCGGGGGTGGGATGCAGCGCCAATGCTAAATCGATTGCGGTCGTTGATGTATCGCGCAGTTGACCGCTGATCGGTGTGCTGAGATGCCAGAGTGCGGTGGTGCGGCTCAGCTCAGGTGAGGGTGGAAAAGTCAGTTCACTGCACAACGGACGCAGGGCGTCGGCCATGAAATCGATGACAAGTTGATGCTCGTGGCGATCCTTTGCGGACGCGGCCAGTGCTGCCCCGGCCGCGGCGTCGCACTGGGGGTCGGCGGCACGCGGCGCGGACCCGGCGAACGGCCGACATGTCACCCGGTCGCCGTCGCGGGCAACCAGCAGCTCGGGGCTGGCGCCCACCAAGGCCATTCCCGCATACCGGCCGCCCGCCGCGGACAGGTCGACCAGATAGCCGTAGGCGGCGGGGTCGTCCGCAACGAGCCGGCGCAGGATGATCGTGGCGTCCAACGGAGCTTCGGCGGCCAGCCGTAACGCGCGGGCCAGCACCACCTTCTGCAGCGTGCCGCCCGGCGCGGTCAGCCGCGCGCGTGCGCGTCGAACCCGGGCGCGGTGCTCGTCAGGCGCGGGAACCGCGCCGGCCACCCGGACGGCCGGCAGCGGATCACTCGGCCAGTCCGGCAGTCCGGCAGTTCGCCGTACCGAACGCGGTGCCATCAACGCGGCGGGGTCGTTGCGATCAAAAGCCAACGCGCCCAACACTATTGGCACCGCACCGGAACGCAACGCCGATCGCGCGGCGGTCACGTCGGAATAGCAGGCCTGCACACCGTCGGCGACGAGGGCGCCGGTCGGCCCGCACAACACGAACGGCGGTTCAGTTGTCATTCGGATGCGGATAGCCCAGTGCGCTCAGCTGACGAATCCCGTGTTCGAACCCGCAGATCGCGATCGACGCCGCGGTCATGCCGAAACGGCTGCCCTCAACCAGCGGCAGCTGCACCCATCGGGTGATCACGGCGCGGGAGAAGTGCCCGTGGCCCACGAACACCACATCGCGCGATGCCATCCGCTCGAGCGCTAATGCGACGGCCTGGTCCGCACGTTCACTGACCTGCGCGACGGCCTCACCGTCCGGGCAGCCGTCCGTCCAGATCGACCAATTCGGCTGTGACTGCTGAATTTGCGCGGTCGCCATGCCCTCGTAGGATCCGTAATCCCATTCCGCGAGCAGTTCGGATTTCTCGTCGATGGTGAGGCCGGCCAGCTCGGCAGTGTCTACCGCGCGCCGACGCGGGCTGCTGATCACCATTGGGTTGTCGAGATGCAGGTCGGCCAGCGGCCGCTCGAGGGCGCTGGCCTCCGCGCGGCCATGGTCGGTGAGTTCGAGTTCGGTGCGCCCGGTGTGCTGGCCGGACT